>DATACV010000267.1:0-4072 GCA_036258875.1 Rubrobacteraceae bacterium | reverse complement strand
ACGATCCCCACAGCGCTCGCAGGGGTTCTAAGCACCCGGGTGCTCTAGTACAGTTGGGTGTTGACGGTCGCTGGGAGCGAGAAGTAAGGAGAATCAGAGATGGCGACGTTCCTGATCCTGCTGCTCTTCGCCGTGATCTTCCTGGTCGCGGGCGGTGCGCTGCTCTACTTCCGGAACAAGAACAAGCACAAAGCGGCCCTCATGGGCCAGACCCGGACCTCCGACGCGAGGGACGTCTCCGGGCTCTCCCCTGGCACACTCGTCGAGGTGAAGGGCACGCTGCGCTGCGAGGAGCCCCTCACGAGCGAGATGGCCGGCGAGAGGTGCGCCTACTACTCATCGACTGTGACGCGGGAGTACCTCGAGCGCGACCACGACGATGACGACGTCGGCTCGGACCGGCGCTCGGAGGTGGTCGCCCACAACGAGCAGTTCGCGCCCTTCTCCGTCGAGGACGCGACTGGCAGCGTGCTGGTGAGGGCCGAGGGGGCGGAGATCGACGCGAGGCAGGTCGTCGACCGCTTCGAGCGCCACACGGGCGGGGACGGGCCTTCGATCTCGCTCGGAGGAGCAACCATCAACCTCGGCGGCGGCGAGCGCACTTTAGGCTTCCGCCACACCGAGAGGATCCTGCCCGTGGACGCGCCGGTCTACGCGCTCGGGACGGTACAGGGCGACGGGAGCATCGGGGCGCCGCCCCCGGGCGAGGAGGCGCAGCGCTTCGTCGTCAGCTACCGCTCCGAGGAGGCGCTCGGGGAGAGCCTCGGCAAGACCGTCCTGTGGCTCGGCGTCGGAGGCGTCGCCTCGATCGTCGTCGGCGTCGCCCTGCTCGCCATCGGGATCTTCGTCTTGGTCGGGTAACGACAGACGCGAAACCCGCGTAGGGGCGGTTCGCGAACCGCCCCTACAGCGACGATCTAATTTTGCAGGTTCTCGAAGATGCCGGCGGCCCCCATCCCGCCGCCGATGCACATGGTCACCATGCCGTAGCGGGAGCCGCGGCGCTTCATCTCGCTCGTGAGCTGGACCGTCAGCTTGGTGCCCGTCGCCCCCATCGGGTGGCCGAGCGCTATGGCGCCTCCGTTGACGTTGGTCTTCTCGAGGTCGAGGCCGACCTCCCGGATCACCGCGAGAGCCTGCGCCGCGAACGCCTCGTTGAACTCGACGAGGTCTATCTCGTCGAGCGAGAGCCCGGTGAGCTCCAGGACCTTCGGGATGGCGACCGTCGGCCCGATCCCCATCACCTCGGGCCTCACCCCCCCGACGGCGAACCCGACGAAGCGGGCGAGAGGCGCGAGGCCGCGCCTCTCGGCCTCCGCCCGCTGCATGACTACCACGGCCGCCGCGCCGTCGCTCCGCTGCGAGGAGTTCCCGGCCGTCACGGTGCCGCCCTGCTGGAAGACGGTGGGCAGCTCGGCCAGCTTCTCCAGCGAGGTCTCGCGCGGGCCCTCGTCCCTCTTGAACGTGGTCTCGAAGCGCTCGGGCTCGCCATCCTCGCCGATGAGGTCGTACTCCACGTCCAGCGGAACTATCTCCTCGTCGAAGACACCGCCCTCGACGGCCTCCCTCGCCAGCGTGTGGCTGCGCAGCGCGAACTCGTCCTGGTCCTCGCGCGAGACGTCGAACTCTCTAGCGACCTGCTCGGCGGTGAGACCCATCCCCATGTAGACAGCCGGGTTCGTCTCGACGAGCGCAGGGTCGGGGGAGAAGTTCGGCATCTCCAGCGTGGAGGACATGTGCTCGGTGCCGCCCGCGACGATGGTGGTGGCGTGGCCGACCATGATCCGCTCCGCGGCCATCGCGATGGTCTGCAAACCAGAGGAGCAGAACCTGTTCACGGTCTGCGCCGGTACCGAGTCCGGCATGCCCGCGCGCACGGCGGAGAGCCGCGCCATGTTGTAGCCTTGCGTGCCCTCCGGCATCGCGCAGCCCACGATGACGTCCTCGACCTCGCGTGGCTCAAGCCCCTCCGCCCGCCGGACGGCCTCGCGGATCGCGGCGGCCCCCAGGTCCACAGGGTGCACCCCGCGCAAGGTCCCTCTCGGCGCCCGGCCCACGGCGGTCCGCGCCCCCGAAACGATCACCGCTTCGTTCATTGTCGCTCCCTTCGGTCGCTCAGGTTCTTAGGTTTTGAGGTTCTTAGGTTTAGAGGTAGAGGCCTGTGTCTCGACCCTCGCTATCTCTACCACATCCCCTACCCAATACCTGAGAGCCTCAAGGCCTAGAGCCTTGAAAACCTAATTCCTCAACGGCTTTCCGGTCTCCAGCATGTGCGAGATCCGCTCGTGCGTCTTCTCGTTCTTCAGGAGGTCTATGAACGCCTCTCTCTCCAGCTTGAGCAGGTACTCCTCTGTCACCCACTGCGGCAGCGAGAGGTCGCCCCCGGTGAGGACGCGGGCGGTGTGTCCGGCCACGACACCGTCGTACTCGGAGGCGTAGCCACCCCACTGCATGGTCTTCACCTGGACCTCGAGCGCGGCGCGGGCCGTCTTGCCGGCGGCGTAGACGTTCTTGCCGCGCTCGGGGGGCGCGTAGCCGTCGGCGAGGTCGAGAACCTCGCGTCTGGCAGCTGAGAGGAGGTGCTCCGGGTTCATCACGACCCGGTCGTCTTTGTCGAGGAAGCCCATCTCCTGCGCTTCGAGAGCGCTGGAGGAGGTCCTGGCCATCGCTATGGTCTCGAAAGCCTTCTGCACGAACGGGAGCGGCGTCGCGTCCGGGGTGATACCGAGCGGTCCGGAGATCAGCCTGCGCGCCAGCTCCTTGGTGCCGCCTCCGGCGGGGATCAAGCCCACCCCCGCCTCCACGAGGCCCATGTAGGTCTCCCCGGCGGCGACGACGCGGTCGGCGTGCAGGCACACCTCGAGCCCACCGCCCAGGGTTTGGCCGCGCGGGGCGGCGACGACGGGCTTGGGGGCGAAGCGGAAGCCCATGAGGAGGCTCTGGAGGGCGTCGACGCTCTCTCCGACCTCTTCGAGCGCGCCGTTCCGGACGGGCTGCGCCACCTCCACGAGGTTCGCCCCGACGCAGAAGTTGCGGCCCTCGTTCCCGACGACCAGACCGATCCAGTCGCCCTCCTCCAGCTCGGTGAGCGCCCTGTACCCCATCTCCACGACGGCCGCGTCTAGGGCGTTGCCTTTTGCGTGGAACTCGAAACACAAGACACCGTCGCCAAGGTCCAGCAGGCTCGCCGAGCCGTTGCGGGCCAGCTCCTTGCCTTCGTCGCGCAGGCGCTCGAGCGAGACTATCATCGGGTCCTCGCGGACCGGCTCGTATCGCTTCTCGACGGGGCTGTATGCGAGTTCCCTGCCGTTCTCGCGTTTGTAGAAGCTCTCGTCTCCGGCGTCGAGCATGTCTTTCACCCATGGGGCGACCTCGATATCCAGGGCCTCCATCTTCTCGGCGGTCTCCCGGACGCCGAGCAGATCCCAGGTCCTGAAGGGTCCGGCCTCGTGTCCGAAGCCCCACTCCATCGCGTGGTCCACGTCCTCCAGGGTGTCGGAGATCTCCGGCACCCGCCGCGAGGCGTACGCCATGTACGGCAGGAGCGTGTCCCTTATGTAGCGGGCGTGCCGGTCCTCGTCGGCCCTGTCCACAAGGAAGCGCAGCCGGGCGCCGAGGTCGCCCTGCTCCTGCGCCTCTGCGGCTACGGGGATCTCCGGGTCCTGCGCGGGCTCGTGCTCGAAGGTCTCGAGGTTCAGGACGTCGAAGACTGTCTTGCCGTCGCGCTTGTCCCGCTTGTAGAAGCCGGCGCCGGTCTTGTTACCGAGGAGGTCCTTCTCGAGCATCTCCCTGAGCTTCGGGTGGGGTCTCATCTCATCGAGCGACTCGTCCTCGGGGGCGGCTTCGATCAGGTTCTCCGCGACGCCGACGGCGATGTCGAGGCCTACCTGGTCGTTCAGGCGGAAGGTGGCGGTCTTGGGGTGCCCGATCAGGGGCCCCGTTATGGCGTCTACCTCCTCTATCCCGTAGCCGTTCTCGAGGGCGTAGGTGACCGACTGCATGCCCGTGAAGCTGCCTAGCCTGTTGCCGATGAAGTTCGGCGTGTCCTTCGCGATCACACCCCCCTTGCCCA
>DATACV010000266.1:0-7160 GCA_036258875.1 Rubrobacteraceae bacterium | reverse complement strand
ATGTGCTGGGCGAGATGGGGTGCGAGGTCGAGGTCGGGGAGGAATCGGTGGAGGTGAGGGGGGATGGCCGGTTGCGCGGGGTCGAGGTGGACATGAACGCCTTCTCGGACACCATGATCACGCTCTCCGCGATAGCCCCGTTCGCCTCCACGCCGACCGTGATAAAGAACGTCGAGCACACCCGCTACCAGGAGACCGACCGGGTGTCGGCGGTGGTGAGAGAGCTGCGGCGGCTCGGGATCTCGGTGGAGGAGAGACGTGACGGGCTGCGCATCACCCCCGGGACCGTACGTCCGGCCGTGGTCGAGACCTACGGGGACCACCGGATGGCGATGGCCTTCGCCGTGACCGGGCTCGTGGCTCCGGGGGTGAGGATCAGGGATCCCGGCTGCGTCACCAAGACCTTCCCGGACTACTTCGAGCGGCTCGACGCTCTGCGGTGAAGGGGCCGGGCTTTCGGCTATACTCGGGGTGCCGATGGAGGGATTGCTGATAGCTATAGACGGCCCGGCCGGGAGCGGCAAGAGTTCGGTCGCGCGGGCGGTAGCCGAGGAGCTCGGCCTGGTGAACCTGAACACGGGGGCGGCCTACCGGGCCGTGGCGCTCCTCGCGCTGCGGGAGGGCGCGGACCTCGACGACGGGGCGGCCCTTGCCGCGCTCTCCCGCCGCGTCAGCCTGGATGCGCGGGGCGCGCGCGTGGACGGGGAGCCCGTCTCCGAGGCCGAGTTGCGCGCCCCCGAGGTCTCCGCGGCGGCCTCGACCGTCTCGGCGAGGCCCGAGGTGCGGGCCGTGTTGCTCGAGGTACAGCGCGAGGCCGCGCGGGAGGCAGCCCGGCGGCGCGGGGCCGTCGTGGAGGGTCGGGACATCGGGACCGTCGTGTTGCCTGAGGCGGGGCTGAAGATCTTCCTCTCCGCCGAGCCCGAAGAGAGGGCACGCAGGAGGGCGCACCAGACGGGCCGCGAGGAGGAGCTCGAGCGCATCCGGGAGGCGATGAGGAGGCGAGACAGGCAAGACTCCGAGCGCGAGACCTCGCCGCTCAAGGCCGCCCACGACGCCGTCACCCTCGACACGACCTCCCTCGACCTCGAGAGCGTCGTCGCGCGGGTGCTCGAGCTGGCGCGGGGTTTGCGGGAGAAGGGGGCGTGATGGACGTCCTCGAGTCCCCGAAGACCCGGAGCTCGCCTGAGGAGATGTCCCTGCGCTACCGCCTGTTTAGGACCGTGATGCTCTTCCTCGGGCGCGTACTCCTCGGGTTCACGGTCTACGGCGAGGAGAAGATGCCGCGCAAGGGGGCGATGGTCGTTGCCGCCAACCACACCCAGTACCTCGACCCCGTCTACGTCTGCATGGCGATCCCCCGCAGGGTGCAGTGGATGGGCAAGAAGGAGCTCTTCGTCTTCCCGTTCCGGCCGCTCTTTTACTTTATCGGGACCTTCCCTGTGGACCGCGAGGGCGGCGGTCGGGCTGGCTTGCGTACCGCCCTGAACTTCCTGGCGAGGGGGTGGGCGCTCGGGATCTTCCCCGAGGGGACCCACCGGACGGGGGAGGGCTCCCGGGAGGCCAAGAGCGGGACCGTGCTGCTCGCGGCGCGCGGCGGCGCCCCCGTGCTGCCCATCTTCGTCGGGGAGAGTCCGGGCCTGAGCGGCAGGCTGCGCGGCGAGAGGCTGCGCGTCTACGTGGGGGACCCGATCTCCGTGGACGCGAGGCTGCGCGGCAGGGACGCCTACAGGTCGGCGGCCGACGAGATACTGCGGGTCATCTACGCTTTGCCCGAGCAGGGTTCTCGGGAATCCCGGTGAGCCGCCTTCCCGTGGTGGCGGTCGTCGGGGCGCCCAACGTCGGCAAGAGCTCGCTAGTCAACCGCATCATCGGGCGCCGCCGGGCCGTCGTCTCGGATGAGCCGGGGACCACGCGTGATCGGGGCTACGACCGCGCCGAGTGGGCCGGGAGGGAGTTCTTGCTTGTGGACACGGGCGGGATGGAGCCCGCGGCGAAGGTCGGGCTCCAGTCGCTGGTCACGCTGCAGGCCGGGGTCGCCGTCGAGGAGGCCGACGTGATAGTGCACGTCGTCGACGCGAGGGTCGGGCCGTCGGAGGCGGACGCGGCGATCGCGCGCCAGCTCAGGCGCGCGCCGGGCCGCGTCGTCCTCGCCGTCAACAAGCTGGACAACCCCGCCGACGACACCGAGCGCTACGGGTTCTACTCTCTGGGTGAGGGCGAGCCGCACCCGGTCTCGGCGCTGCACGGGCTCGGGGTCGGGGACCTCCTGGACGAGGTGGTCTCGCTGCTGCCGGAGGTGGCGGCGGACGAAGAGGACGGTCTGCCCCGGCTCGCGATCGTGGGCCGCCCCAACGTCGGGAAGAGCACGCTCCTCAACCGCCTCCTTGGCTCCGAGAGGGCCGTCGTCTCTGAGGTGGCGGGCACTACCACCGACGCTGTCGCAGGCGAGGTGAAGGTCGGAGCGAAGAACGGCGAGGAGAGGCGCTACCTCCTCCTCGACACCGCCGGGGTGGGCAGGGGGGCGCGCAAGGCGAGCGGGGTGCCGTACTACTCTTCGCTGCGCACGGCCGAGGCCATCCGCAGGGCCGAGGTCTCGCTGCTCCTCGTAGACGCCGTGGACGGGCTCGTCGCCGGCGACCTCAGGATAGCGCGCCAGATCGAAGAGGCGGGCTCCTCGTGCGGCGTCCTCGTGAACAAGCGCGACCTGGTCTCCCCCGAGAGGATAAGGGAGATAGAGGGCCAGCTCCACGCCCGCATGACAGACCTCAAGCCGCCCTCTCTCGCCGTCTCCGCGCTAACGGGCAAGGGCGTGGACGGGGTGCTGCTTTTAGCGGCCAGGCTGCGCGCGGCGTACAACCTCCGTGTTTCGACGCACGAGGTAGCCGAGTTCGTGAACGAGGTGGTCGGCCGCAACGCCCCGCCTAGGGGCGTCAAGATCCGGTACGCCACCCAGACCGGGACGGCACCCCCGCGCTTCACCCTGTTCGCCAACAGGCCCACCGACCTGCCCGAGTCCTACCTGCGCTACGTGGAGAACTCTCTGAGGGAACGGTATGATCTGTGGGGGGTAAGCGTGAGGATAAGGGTCAAGAGCAGCCGTTAGGAGCATGCGCCACTCGGGAGAAGCTGGAAGGTGTTAGACGACAGGGTGTTCACGGTACCCAACGCCCTCTCGCTGTTGCGCCTCTTCCTGGTGCCGGTGGTGGTGACGTTGCTCCTGGCCGGCTCGGACGCTTTGGCGGCCGCCTTCTTCGTGCTCGCGGCGCTAACGGACTTCCTCGACGGGCGGCTCGCGAGGATGGCGGGCCCGACCCGGCTCGGCCGGATACTCGACCCGCTAGCCGACCGCCTCATGCTCTCGAGCGTCGCCGTCGTGCTCGCCGTGAGGGGCCTGTTGCCGGTCTGGGCCGTTGCCATACTCGTCGGGCGCGACCTGCTCGCGCTCGTCGGGAGCGTGGTGGTGGGGAGTAAGATCGAGGTCAACAGGGTAGGCAAGGCGGCGACGGCCGTCTTGATGGGGGCGGTCGTGCTCCTCGTGGTAGGCTCCGGGGTGGTGGGAGAGGTGATCTTCTACGCGGGGTTCGCGCTCTCCATCGTGGCGGGGCTCATGTACGCGCGTAGCGTGCGGCGAATACTAGGAGGGTGGAGCCAGAGATGAAGGCGATCATATTGGCTGGCGGGCAGGGAACGAGGCTGCGGCCGCTCACGAGCGACCAGCCCAAACCCATGATCCGGATAGTGAATCTGCCGTGCATGGAGCACATCGTGAACCTCCTCGCCCGTCACGGCATAACCGACATCGGCGTCACCCTGCAGTTCATGCCCGATGAGATACGGGACTACTTCGGTGATGGCTCGGAGTGGGGCGTGAACATGCGCTACTCCATAGAGGACGCACCGGCCGGAACCGCCGGGAGCGTGAAGATGGCCGAACAGCAGCTCGGCCTCGAGGGCGAGCGTCTCCTCTTAATAAGCGGTGATGCCCTCACCGACGCCGATCTCACCCGGCTCGTGAGCTTTCACGAGGAGAAGGGCGCCGAGGTGACGATGGTCCTCAAGAGCGTCGAGAACCCGCTGGACTTCGGGATCGTGATCACCGAGGAGGACGGGCGCATCGTGCGCTTCCTGGAGAAGCCGGCCTGGGGCCAGGTCTTCTCCGACACGGTGAACACCGGGATATACGTCCTCGAGCCGAGCGTCATGGACGAGATCCCCGACCCCGAGAAGGAGGGCGAGTACGACTTCTCCAAGGAGCTCTTCCCGAAGCTCCTGGAGGCGGATAGGTCCCTCTACGGTTTCGTGACCGACGCCTACTGGGAGGACATAGGCACCCTGGAGCAGTACGCCTCGGCCCAGCGCGACGTGCTCGACGGGAGGGTGAGGGACGTAAGGCCCCCGGGGACGCGCCTGAGGGAGAACATCTACGTCGGCAAGCGCGCCCAGGTCGACGACGAGGAGCTGGAGGGGCCCGCCGTCATCGGGGACAACGTCCGCATAGACGAGGGAGCGAAGATAAGCCCCTACACGGTCATCGGCAACAACGTCGTCATAGCGGCGGGCGCCAGGGTGGAGCGGAGCATCGTCGCCGAGGGCACCTACGTCGGCGAGGGGGCCGACCTCGTGGACACCCTGGTGGGGCGCAACTCTTACGTGCAGGCGCGCGCCCGCATCCTCGAGAGAAGCGCCCTCGGCGACGACGTCATAGTCGGGGAGGGGGCGACCATCTCCCCCGAGGTGAAGGTCTACCCGCACAAGACCATAGAGAGCGGGGCGAACGTCGCGCAGTCCCTGATCTACGAGACCATGGGCCTCAGGACCGTCTTCAGGGGCGGCGTCGTCTCGGGCAAGTTCAACGTGGACCTCACCCCCGAGTTCGTCATACGCCTCGCCTCGTCTTTCGGGAGCACGCTCGATGCCGGGGCCGTGGTCACCCTGGGCCGTGACGCCTCGCTCGGGGCGCAGGTCGCCAAGCGGGCCATGACCGCCGCTCTTCTCGGCACCGGGGTCAACGTGCGCGACTTGAGGGCGGCCCACGCCGGCGTCGTCAGGCACGACGTGCTAGCGGGCAAGTCCTCGGCCGGGGCGCACGCCAGGGCCGGCGAGGACCCCGACGACGTGGAGATCCTCTTCTTCTCCTCCGACGCTACCCCGATGACCGAGTCCGACCAGCGCGCCGTCGAGAAGTACTTCGTGCGCGAGGAGTACCGCCGCGCGCACGGCGACGACATTGGGGAGCTGATCTACCCGGGGCGCGCCGTGGAGCAGTTCGTCGAGCGCATCGAGCGCGCCGCCGCCCGCGAGAAGACCTCGGGCGCCACGGTGGTCGTGGACTTCTACGGCGGGGTCGCGAACCTCGTGGCGAGCCGCGTCTTCTCCCGCCTCGGCGTCAACGCCGTGGTGATGGAGGGCTTCGCCAACGCGAACGCGGTAGGCGGGGCGGTGAGGACTAACCTGCAGGAGAGCATCGAGCGGGTCGCCCGCATCGTGCCCACCGTCGGGGCTGTCTACGGCGCGGTGGTCGGCCCCGAGGCCGAGTACGTGCAGTTCGTCGATGACAGGGGCGAGTTCGTCCCGCCGGACGTGATGCTCGCCTGCCTCATGGACCGCCTGCGCCCGCACAACGTCGTCCTGCCTATAAACCTCTCCCACGAGTACATAAGGCTCGTCGAGGAGAACGGCGGGTCGGTCGAGATGAGCCGCACGGGCCTCGACAACGTCGCGATAAGAGCGGCGAGGTCGCGCGCGAACCTCGCCGGCCTCGCCGACGGGCGCTACATCTTCCCCGACTTCCTCCCCGCCCCCGACTGCTTCATGACCCTCGCCCGCGCCCTCGAGGCGTTCCGGGACGAGCCCCTCTCCGAGACCCGCGAGAAGTTCGGCGAGCGCTTCGGGAACGTCGCCCGCGAGCGGCTCGAGTGCCCGTGGTCGGCCAAGGGACGCGTGATGCGGGGCCTCGCCGAGAGGTTCGGCGGGGACCCCGATGCCATCCTCACCGACGGCGTCAAGCTCACCGTCGAGGGCGGCTGGGTGCTCATGCTCCCGGACCCCGACAACCCCGTCTTCTACGTCTACGCCGAGCCCGACGGTGAGAACGGCGCGCGCCCCAGGGAGATCATGGGCGAGTACGTCGAGCTCGTCCGCTCGCTCATAGACGAAGGAGAGTAGACGGGGATTAAAGTTCCTCCCCTTAAGAATGTACTTCAGGTTCAGGGGAGGTTATACTCCCGCTTATGGGTGATCACGGGTTGGCGCGCGGCGAGGAGGGGTTCGACTGGGAGGGCGCCGAGGATCTGACGTCGCTCTCCGGGGGAGAGCTGAGGGCGCGGCTCGGGGCGCTTGCCGAGGAGGAGCGGGCTTTGAGCTACGGGCTGCGTATCGTGCAGGGCAGGATGGACGTGATCCGCGCGGAGCTCGTGCGCCGCGGCGCGGCGTCGGCGCTCTCGCCCGAGGACCTCGCGCGGGCCCTGCTCGGCGAGGAGGCCGGGGTCCGAGGGCGGCGCTCGTGAATGTCTGCGCCAACTGCGGGGCAGAGGTGACGCCCGAGATGAAGTTCTGCTCCAATTGCGGGGTGAGGTTGGATCAGGGGCAGACCACTGCCTCTTACGCGCCGGCCTTCGAGGAGGGGGCGGGGGAGGCTGCGCCCGTGACCGGGGCCGACGGGGCATCCCTCATCGAGCTCGACCAGGTCGAGGGCACGGCGGGCAGGCGGATGCACGACATAAAGGAGGGCGTCGTCACCGTAGGGCGCACCCCGCAGAGCGACATCTTCCTCGACGACGTGACCGTCTCCAGGAAGCACGCCGAGATCGAACGTAACGAGAGCGGCTACAGGATACGCGACGTCGGCAGCCTCAACGGCACCTACGTCAACCGCGTCAGGGTCGACGCCGTGGACCTGCGCAACGGGGACGAGATCCAGATCGGCAAGTACAGGTTCAAGTTCGTGTTCGCCTGAGGTGTTCGTGGGGGCGGACGTGGTATCGGAAGACGGGAGGGAGCGGCGAGTGGAGAACGGCGGTGCTGGCACCAAGGACAGCTACACGATCGGCGAGGTCGTCGCGCGCCTCAAACCCGAGTTCCCGACGCTCTCTGTGAGCAAGATCCGCTACCTCGAGCGCAGGCGCCTGATCAACCTCTCGCGCACCCGCGGGGGCTACCGC
>DATACV010000265.1:0-16802 GCA_036258875.1 Rubrobacteraceae bacterium | reverse complement strand
GGACCGCGAGGTCATGGAACGGCGCTTCTTGCAGGCCCGCGAGGCCTACGACGCCCTCGGCGGCATCCTCGTCGAGAAGAGCGGCGAGAACGTCGAGCTCGCCGTCCCGGTGGAGAACAGGCCAGGCGTCTTCGCCGAGGTCACGACCCTAATGGGCTCCAACAACATAAACATCCTCGACCTCTACGTTCGCCACTCCAACACCGAGCGCGCAGCACTGGTCCTGACGGTGGACGCCGAGGCTGCTCCGCTCGCCCGAGGCTTGCTCCGCGAGGCAGGATTCAAGGCGGAGATCCTGAGCTAGAGAACCTCCGCTCGGGGAAGTAGCGAAGGTCGGGGTCGGGCGCATAGTGCTCGTCTGGATAATCTGAAGCGGTTTACCAGAGGGATTCGCCTTCAGCGAGGAAGGGCTCTTAGGCTTTGAGGTATTGAGGGTTAAGGAATCGAGAACCCTTCCCACCTAGAGCACCCCTGGGAACCTGAAAACCTCCTCCTCGAGGGCTCGTACATCGCGCAAATTGCTTTAACATACGAACGGGCGGGTTCGAAGGAGGAAGACCATCGCAAGATCCGACGAGGCATCTATGCGGCACGAAGAGGTGCGCCGGCGAAGCAGGGCCGCCTGGAGTGAGGTGGCTCCCGGCTGGTGTGCGCGGCGAGAGGAGCTGTGGAGAGTCTCTCGCCCGGTTAGCGAGTGGCTGGTGCGGAGGCTGGATCCGCAACCCGGCGATACCGTGCTCGAGCTGGCGGCCGGCCCGGGCGACACCGGGCTACTTGCGGCGCCCCTGGTAGGCGAGTCGGGGCGCGTTATCCTCACGGATTTCGCCCCCGGGATGATCGCCGCGGCCCGCCGGCGGGCGGAAGAGGTTGGCGCGAAGAACGCGGAGGTTCGGCTGCTGGACGCCGAACGAATGGATCTGGAGGCGGACAGCGTGGACGGCATCCTCTGCCGCTGGGGCTATATGCTGATGACCGACCGCGCCGCGGCCTTCGCGGAGAGCCGCCGCGTGCTCCGGCCGGGAGGCCGCCTGGCCTTCTCCGTCTGGGCCGCCCGCGAACGCAACCCGGTGCTCTCGCTGGTTGGAACGGTGCTGGAGTCGCAGGGGCATATTCCGCCGCCCGACCCCGGGGCTCCCGGCGCCTTCGCCATGGCCGACCCGGGCCACATCCACGAGCTCGTCGTGGGGGCTGGTTTCGCCGAGCCCGAGATCGAGGAGGTCTCCTTCCGCTGGTCCTTCCCGCACCGGGACGCCTACTGGAGCTACCTCATCGAGACGTCGGCGTCCTCCTCGCCCGTGCTGCGGGCCCTTCCCCCCGAAGCCCGGCACGGGGTTCGAGAGCAGCTGCACGAGGCGACCCGGCCGTTCCGCTCGGGCGAGGGATACGACTTCCCCGCCGCGTGTCTGAACGTCGTGGCTCACTAGCACCCGGAGGTGTTCCTACCTCCCGAGCAGATGCCGCAGGGCGTCCTCGAGCTCGGGGTAGCGAAAAGCGTAGCCGGTCTCCTGAAGCTTCGCCGGCTGCATGCGCTGGCTCGCGAGGAGCAGGGCGTCGGCCACCCCGCCGATCGCGACCCGGAGGGCCGGTGCCGGGACGGGGAAGACGGTCGGGCGGTTCAGGACCTTGCCCAAAACCTTCGTGTACTCCGCGTTGGGCATCGGGTGCGGGCTCCCGACGTTGACGGGCCCCTCGACGGAGTCGTCGGTAAGGGCGTGGACAATGGCGCCGACGACGTCGTCGAGGGCTACCCAGCTCCACCACTGGCGGCCGCTCCCGATCCGCCCTCCTCCGCCCAGCTTGAAGATGGAGAGCGTCCTGCCGAGCGCGCCGCCCTCGGGGCTCAGGACGATCCCGAACCGCGGGTGGACCACCCTGATGCCGGCCTCCCGCGCCGGGTCGGCCGCCGCCTCCCACGCCTTGCAGACCTCGGCGAGGAAGTCCGAGCCTGGAGAGCTATCCTCGCGCAAGACCTCGTTCCCCCGGTCGCCGTAGTAGCCGACCGCGGACGCGCTGACCATCACGCCGGGAGGCGTGGCGAGCTTCGCGACGCTCTCAGCGAGCAGGCGCGTCCCCTTCATGCGGCTCTGCAGGATGCGTCGCTTCTTCTCCGGCGTCCAGCGGCCTTCGGCGATGCTCTCCCCCGCCAGGTGGACGACGGCGTCGTGGCCTTCGAGGGAGCCACTTATGGTGCCGGCGTCGGGGTCCCAGCGGAGGTCGTTCTCGCTCCTGGGCGAGCGGGTCAGGCGCGTGATGCTATGGCCTCCGCGCTCAAGCTCCTCCGAGAGCGCAGACCCGATCAGGCCCGTCGCGCCGCTGATCAGAACGTTCATCTGCTCCTCCTACGCCTCGCCTCACCCCGGAAGGTACCGGCCACGAGCCGGCGGAGAAACGAACGCTGCCACACCCCGCCGCCCCGAGAGGCCACCCGGGCCCGAACGGCGTTACTCGCCGGGCAGGCTCCGGCTCCCCGAGTTGCGACGCACGGGCGCCCCGCTCGGGGCGTCGATCTGGCGCTGCTCGTCCTCTGCGCCGTCCTCGTTCGCGAGTGAGGCACCGCCGGCCAGAGCGCCGATGGTTCCGGCGAGGTCCTGTATCTCGGAGGGGATCACGAAGAGCTTGCTCGCCGGGCCCTTCGCCATCTCCGGGAGCGCCCTGAGGTAGAGGTAGCGCAGGGACTCGGGGGAGAGGTCCGAGCTCTCGAGCCGCTCGAAGAGCTTGCCTGTCATCTCGATCTGGGCTGCCTGGACGTTGCGGTACGCCTCAGCCTCGCCCTCGGCGCGCAGGATGGCGGCCCGCTGGTCGCCCTCGGCCCTGAGGATGGCCGACTCCTTCTCGCCCTCGGACTTCAGGATCGCGGCTCGCTTGTCACCCTCGGCGGTGAGAATGGCGGCGCGGCGGGTGCGCTCGGCCTGCATCTGCTTCTCCATGGCCTGCTGGATGTCGCGCGGGGGGATGATCTCCTTGAGCTCCACCCTCGTCACCCGGATCCCCCACTTCTCCGTCACCTCGTCGAGCACGGTGCGCAGCTTGGCGTTGATCTCGTCGCGGGAGGTGAGGGTCTTGTCGAGGATGAGGTTCCCGATGACGTTCCTCAGGGTGGTCTGCGTGATCTGCTCGAGGGCGAGGTGGAAGTTGGCTACCTCGTACTCGGCGGCCCTCGCGTCAACTACCTGGTAGTAGACGACCGTCGAGATCTGCATCCCTACGTTGTCGTTTGTTATGACTGCCTGGGGCTGGAAGGCGACTACCTGCTCCCTGAGATCGGTCTTCGGCAGCATCCGGTCTACTACGGGGACGACGAAGGTCAGACCGCTCTGCGCCGTCCTGTGATACCTGCCCAGGCGCTGCACGATAGCGACCCGGCTCTGCGGGATGATCCTGATGGTCCTCGCCGCCACGAGCAACACGATGAGCGCCAGCACGCCGAGCAAGATGATTCCTACGCTCACGACTTCTCTCCTCTCTCGATGCCCACGGCCTCCACCAGGGCCGTGACGCCGTCGGTGTCCAGGACCCGCACACGGGTCCCCGCCTCTATTCCCTGCTCCGGATAGACCGAGCGAGCGGTCCAGAACTCACCGCTCCCTATCCGCACCGTCCCGCTGCCCCCCGGCTCGATGCCGTCCGTGACGACCCCGCTCCTGCCCGTGACGGCGTTTCGGCTCTCGTAGCGCTCGCTCCCCCGGAAGGAGATGCGGTGCATGAGCGCCGGCCGCAGTACGGCCATGCTCAGGGCCGAGGCCGCGACGAAACCTATGGCCTGGACCGCGATCCCGAACCCCAGAGAAGCAAGGATCAAGCCGGCCAGCGCCCCTAGTGAGAGGAAGAGCAGGAAGAAAGAGACGGTGAGGAGCTCGCCCGCGAAGGCAACGATGGCCAGCACGGCCCAGAAAACGATGTCAAGGTTCTCCATCCGGTCTCCTCGCCCACATTCTATACCAGCCCGGACCACCGAGACGCCCGCGTTCCGGGGTCACAAGCCGCGCCCGTGCTAGGATCATACCGGTTGCGGAGAAAGGGGCCCTCTTGACCGTCGAATCCGAGAGAGATCTCGCGGGGTTGCGCAGGGTGGGGCGGGTCGTCGGGCTCGCGCTGCGGGAGATGAGGGAGCGCCTGGAGCCGGGGATGACGACAGGGGAGCTCGACGCGGTCGGCGCGCGCCTCTTCGAGGAGCACGGGGCCAACTCCGCGCCGCAAGTGATGAAAGGCTTCCCCGGCGTGAACTGCATAAGCGTCAACGACGAGGCGGTGCACGGTGTGCCGGGGAGGCGCGTCGTAGAGCCGGGCGACCTGGTCAAGATCGACGTCACCGCCGAGCTCGACGGGTACGTCGCGGACGCGGCGGTGACGGTGGCCGTGCCGCCAGGTCCCGCCGTACACGACGAGCTGCGGGAGTGCGCGCGGCTGGCCTTCGAGCGGGCCGCCGCCGTTGCGCGCGCCGGACGCCCCGTCAACAAGGTAGGGCGCGTGGTGGAGACCATGGTCCGGCGCAGGGGCTTCACTGTTCTCTCCGAGCTCAGCAGCCACGGGGTCGGGAGGGCTATCCACGAGCCACCGACGATCCCCAACTACTACGAGCGGCGCCTGCGCGCCCCGCTGCGCGAGGGGCTGGTCATAACCATAGAACCGATAATCTCCTCCGGGTCCGGCTGGACCGTCGAGGGGGAGGACGGCTGGACGATCAAGACCTCCGACGGGAGCCCGGCAGCCCACCACGAGCACACCATCGTGATCACCAGAGGCCGGCCCCTGGTACTCACCGCGGCGTGAACCGACCAGCGGGCCATCGCCTATGACGAGACCCGGAAAGGAATACACACGATGACCCCGGCACGGCACTACGACGCAGTCGTCATCGGCTCAGGGCAGGGCGGGAATCCGCTGGCGCAGGCCTTCGCCGATTCGGGGCGCACGACCGCCATGATAGAGCGCGAGCACGTCGGCGGCACCTGCATAAACGAGGGCTGCACCCCGACGAAGACCATGATCGCCAGCGCGAAGGTGGCCTACCTCGGCCGCCGCTCCGCGGACTACGGGGTCGTGAACGGTCCCGTCAGCGTCGACATGGAGGCGGTCAGGCGGCGTAAGAGGGAGATCGTGAACCGCTTCCGCGACGGCGGCGAGCAGCGCCTCGAGAGGTCGGGGGTGGACCTGATCCGGGGCACCGCCTCTTTCTCCGGCCCCAAGCAGCTCGAGGTGCGCCCCATCGACGGCGGGACGCTACGCCTCACCGCCGACAACGTCTTCATCAACGTCGGCGCCCGGCCCGGCGGCGTGCCGCTGGAGGGTCTCGAAGGCGTACCCGCCCTCGACTCCACCACGATCATGGAGCTCGACGAAGTCCCGGAGCGCCTGCTGATCCTCGGCGGTGGCTACGTGGGCCTGGAGTTCGCCCAGATGTTCCGCCGCTTCGGCAGCGAGGTGATGGTCGTGCAGCGGGGCCCGCAGCTCCTCGCGCGCGAGGATCCCGACGGGGCCGAAGCGGTGGCCGGGATCCTGCGCGCGGAAGGCGTCGAGGTGCTGCTCGGGGCGCAGGCAGAGCGCGTCGGCCAGGCCGGGGACGGGAGGGTGAGCCTCGCAGTCAGCACCCCCGAGGGCGAGCGCGAGCTGGAAGGCTCCCACCTCCTGGTCGCCGCCGGCAGGCCGCCCAACACCGATACCCTGAACCTCGGGGCGGCGGGCGTGCAGACCGACGGGCGTGGCTTCGTCAAGGTGAACGCGCGCCTCGAGACCAGCGTAGAGGGCATCTACGCCCTCGGCGACGTAAAGGGCAACCCGGCCTTCACCCACGTCTCCTACGACGACTTCCGCGTCCTCAGGACCAACCTGCTGGAGGGCGGGGACGCCACCACCTCGGGGCGACTGATCCCCTACACGGCCTTTACCGACCCGCAGCTCGGAAGGGTAGGCTTGAGCGAAGCGGAGGCCCGCGAAGGGGGACGCGACTTCCTGGTGGCGAAGTTGCCGATGAGCCACGTCACCCGGGCGCTAGAGGTCGACGAGCCGCGCGGCATGATGAAGGCCGTGGTGGACGCGGAGTCGGGTCGGATACTCGGCGCGGCGGTGCTCGGGATCGAGGGCGGCGAGGTGGCCGCCATGCTCCAGATTGCCATGATGGGCGGGCTTCCCTACACCGCGCTGCGGGATGGCATCTTCGCCCACCCCACCCTCGCCGAGTCGCTCAACAACCTGTTCGCCAAGCTTGAATAGGCTGCAGGCTTCAGGTTTCAGGTAAGAGCTTGTTAGGACGGCGCCCCTTGCCGGGGCGTCGCTTTTCCTGCGGAGGGACCTCTTCCCACCGGGACGCATGGTCGCTCCACCGCCGCGCAACGCTTGCGGCAAACCTGATGCCTGATGCCTAACGAAGCGCGTCGTCTATTATCTTCGCGTGGTCGAAGGCCAGCTCGACCGACGAGGGGTCGAGGACCGCGACCTCGGCGGCGTCCGAGGCTGCCGCGAGGTCGCCGCCGAGGACGCGCACCAGGAAGGCGACGCTAACGTTATGGCCGCGGGGATCGCGCTCGGGGTCCGAGTAGACCCCGACGAGGCGCGCCACCTCGACCGCGAGGCCCGTCTCCTCTGCCGCCTCGCGGTCGGCCGCCTCCTCCACCGTCTCCCCCACCTCGACGAAGCCGCCGGGCAGCGCCCATTTTCCCCTGAACGGTTCGGCGGCGCGGCGGATCAGGACCACCCCCCTCTCGGCTGGGATCACCACGTCTACCATGAGCTTCGGCGTCTCGGGACCAGCCACCTGTCTGCCTCCCGTCTCGTATCCAAGCCCGATCGTACTACCCGCCGCTCGCGCGGCGCAACGTCTCGTCCCGCCGAAAGAGGGTATGCTCTCAGAAAGTGAAGATCCTGTGCGTCAGCGACCGGGTGGAGCCGATGCTCCACGGGCCGAGCCTCAACTCCTACGCCGCGGGGGTGGAGGCGGTGATCTCCTGCGGCGACCTCCCCTTCGATTACCTTGAGTACATAGTCACCTTCCTCGGCGTGCCGGTCTACTACGTCCTCGGCAACCACGACCCCGCCCCCGACTCCGCCGAGTACCCTGAGGGGTGCACCCCGCTCGACGGCCGGGTCGTGGAAGCAGGAGGCGGGGTCGTCCTCGCCGGTCTCTCCGGCTCCCGCCTCTACTCCGGCGGTCCGAACCAGCACACGGAGCGCGAGATGCGCCTGCGCACCTGGGCGCTCTCGGCCAGGATCCTGTGCCGCACCCTCGCCGGGAAGCCCGGCCCGCAGATCTTCGTCACCCATTCCCCGCCCTTCGGTCTCGGCGACGAGGAGGACCAGGCGCATATAGGCTTCGAGTCGTTCCTGAACCTGATAGACCGTCACGAGCCCTCACTCTGGCTGCACGGGCACGTGCACCTGTACGGGCCCGAAGGGGGCAGGGTCGCGCACCGGGGGAAGACGAAGGTCATCAACGTCTTCGGGCACCGCATCCTTGAGGTGTAGCGGCCCCGAAATTCGGTCTGCGCGGGCGCTGCTCGGACAGGCGCGAGAGTAAGGAAGAAGGTCGGGACCGCTTGCAGTCCCGACCCCCGTTGTTCCTAAGGTATAGATCCGCGCTACATGAACGCGATGCTGAAGCTGACCGGGACATCCTTCGATGCAATGCCTGTGACATTCGATGGTTGTTCGGTATCGTGGGTCGCAACCCAGGTGTAGGTCCTCACCGCCGCATCTCGGTGCGTCTCTGGGCACTGGCTAATTGGGCCAATCGTAGTCGCGATCGTCGCGTTGTTGTTGATAAAGGGCGAGCCCACGGCGGCTTTGGGATCGTCGAACTGCAGGTCAAAGCAGTACAGGTTATTCGGGAATCTCGCATCTACCGGATTGCTGCCCGACGGTGTAACGGCCTGGACGTCGTTGATTCCCTTGGAGGTGCCAACAGTTAAACCACCACCGGCTTCGACCTGAGCGTAGGCCCGCGGCGCCAGTTGGCTCGCGTGCATCCCGTCCAGCTTGTCGGCGTTCAGGTTAGACACCATCTTGTCAGAGTTCACCCGCATAGGCGCCTTGTTTCCCTCGACCCTCAGGTCGAGCGCCCTCGCGGTGGAGGCGGTGGAGTCGTTGTCTATGGCCAGCATCGCCCCGCTGTTGCTTCCTATCAGGGTGGTGAGGGCATCGTTGATGCGGTTGACCTGTCCCAGCCTTAACGGGTCTCCCGTTGCGGCTGCAAAGGCCGCCGTAGCCACCCCGAAGACCACCGCCAGTATCACGGCCAGCCCCACCAGGAACACTGTGGCCCTCCCCACCCACATCACCTTGCTTGCCGCGCTCCCGATCACCTCTCCGCTCCTTTCCTGCGTCCCATTCATCTACCTTCCGACCTCACTCTAAGGAGAGACCGTCTCCCGATCGTTACGAAAAGGATTACCAGACACCAGAGACCCGAGAGACCCAGAGAATCTCCTCTTGCTGCTTCACCTCTTGCCTCTTCCAACCGTGGGACGAGGGGCGTAGCGGCCCAGCGCCTGGATCATGTAACCGACGCAGCATATACGAGAAGCGGGGCGAGTACATCCCCCAGATGAGCTAGATTTCGAAACCCTTGGCTGCGGCCTTGTTGTTGGGTGTGGCGGGATGTAGATTCTTCGTGGAGGACATGGACTACAACTTTCAGGCCGACAAGGACTTCTCGCGGGCGCGGCGTAGGGCTTTCCTGCGCAGGATCGGGGCGTTCCTGCGCAACGACCCCGGCTCCAACCAGCTGCTCTCCTTCGACGAGGTCAAGAGCGCGCTGGGGGCCGTGGAGCAGGTCTACCTCGGGATGAGGACCGTGGAGGTAGAGAAGATAGTCGGCAGCGTGGGCCGCCACAGGGACTTCGACCGGGCCTTCCTGCCTTCGAAGGGGGATCTGGGCGCTCGCTGGAAGCGCATCGACGAGATGATGCACCGGGCCGAGGAGCTGCCGCCGATCGGCCTGTACAAGATCGGGGACGCCTACTTCGTCAGGGACGGCAACCACCGCGTCTCCGTAGCCCGCCAGCAGGGCGTCGAGATGATCGACGCCGAGGTCATAGAGCTCAGGAGCCGCGTGCCTATAGACTCGGCCATAACGGCCCGCGACCTCCTGCACAAGCTGGAGCAGCGCCGGCTGCTGGAGAGGCTGCCCTTCGACCGCGTGATCCCCGAGGTGAGGGTGGAGCTCTCGGACGTCTCGGATTACCGCAAGCTGACCACCTACGTCGAGGCGCACGGCTTCCGGCTCTCGCAGCTCTGGAGGCGCTACGTCTCGCCCGAGGAGACCCTGCGCGACTGGTACGAGTACCAGTACGCGCCCGTAGCCCGGATGGTCAGGGAGGAGCGCATCCTCGACGCCTTCCCCGACAGGACCGAACTCGACCTCTTCCTCTGGATCTTCGACCACCGCGAGCGCCTCGCCCTGGAGGCCCGCGACGAGGGGATCCCGCCCGAGGCCGCCAAGGACGACATCCTGAGGCGGCGCGGGCGCCGCCTTCTCCAGGTCCCCAACATGCCGGTCCCGGGCCGGAGCTCGCGCGTGCAACCCCGCGACGAACCGCGATGACGCGCCGTAACCTGAGCGGGAGGTAAGGTAGTGGACGCCGCGGCGGTCATCTGGGCACCGGTGAGGGTTCTGAGGGACGTCGCCGCAGGGCGGAACGTGCTCGCGGGCTTCGTCGTAACGGCCGTCTACGCGGCGCTCAGCCTCGTGGCCGCCGCCGTCTCGGTCCTCGGGGGCGTGACGCGGGCGCAGTTCGCGGGGCAGCCGACGCCTCCAGGCCTCCCGCCGGGGGCGTTCGAGGGTATCGTGCGGGTCACCGAGGTCGCCACGCTCGTGCTCTCGGTCCTCGCACCCTTCGTGTGGTGGGTAGCGCTCTCGCTGGTGATGCAGCTCGTGACGCGTTTCTTCAACGGCGAGGGGCCCTTATCGGCGATGCTCGCGGCCGTCGGGGTCGCGGGGGTGCCGCTCGCGCTCGGCGCCCTCTTCCAGGCTCTGGGGACGGGGTTGCAGGCGGCGCTCGGGGTGGAGAGCACCGCGGGGACGCTCTTCGGTCTGTTGGGCGGGCTCGTCGCGCTCGCCACCCTGGTGTGGCACGCGGTCCTCGTGGTGATAGGGGCCGCGCTCGCCCGGGGGATAGGCTACGGCGAGTCGGCGGGGTCGTGCGCCGTCTCGTGCGCCGGTTGCCTCGCCCTTATAATCCTCGTGGCCGTGGTCCTCGTGGGGATAGGCGTCCTCGTAGGCGCCACCACCCCGCGGTAGAGCGAAGAAAGGCGACAGTTTTGGATGCACAGAGCAACCCGCACGCGGAGAGGGAGAGCGCGGGGCCGAGAAGGCGTCGCCGGTGGCCCTTCGTCGTCGGCGGTCTCGTGGCGCTCGGCCTGGTGGTACTGACGGTGGGTGCCGTCGTGCTCGTCCTCGCCGTGGGCGCGAGCGGCCCGGGCGCCCCCGTGGCGGTCTACCAGGAGGAGTACGTCTCCGGCGAAGGCCCGGAGAAGGTGGCCGTCGTGCCGGTCGTGGGCACCATCGCCTCGGCCGACAACTCCGTGCCGGGCACCCAGCCGCCGGTCACCCCCGAGGGGCTCGCAGACGCGCTGCGGCAGGCGGAGGAGGACCCGGCCGTCAGGGCGGTCGTCCTCGAGGTCAACTCCCCGGGCGGCGGGGTAACCGCGAGCGACGAGATGCACCAGAGCATCCTGGACTTCAGGGAGTCCTCCGGCAAGCCGGTCGTCGTCTCCATGCAGGACGTGGCGGCCTCCGGCGGCTACTATATCTCCACCGCCGCCGACCGGATAGTCGCCAACGAGACCACCCTGACGGGCTCACTGGGCGTCATCTTCCAGCTCAACAACTTCACCGAGCTCGCGGAGAAGTACGGCTACCAGCGCGAGATCATCAAGAGCGGGGAGTTCAAGGACGTTACCAGCTCCTTCCGCGAGCTCTCTCCGGAGGATCGCGAGATCCTGCAGTCCATCGTAAACGAGTCCTACGGCGAGTTCGTCTCGGTGATCGTGGAGGGCCGCGACCTCTCCGAAGAGCGGGTGCGTGAGATCGCCGACGGCCGCGTCTACTCGGGCCAGCAGGCCAGGGAGATAGGGCTCGTCGACTCCTTCGGCGGCGTCGACGAGGCGGCCGAGATCTCTCAGGACCTCGCCGGCATCGACGAGGCCACCGTCGTCCGCTACGTGCAGCCCGAGACCTTCACCGACGCGCTGCTCGCCGGCCTCGCCCCCGAGAAGCCTGATGCTCTCCAGATCGCCGAGGAAGCCGGCATGACCCTGGAGCCCAAGCCCTACTACCTCTACCTGCCGGGAGCCTAGAGGCCTCGAGGACACCGCACGTAGACAGACGCGTCGGGGCGTCAGGAGGGGCGTCTACGGCAAGCTCTGCGCCGGCGATCGCGCCCAGGCGGTGGCGCCCACGGGGCGGCGAGGGCTCATCCCGGGGTCCGGGAGAGATGAGGGAAGCATCCCGAAAGCGGAAGGAGGCCCCTGGCGGGGCCTCCTCCTTCAACTTCCGTCTCGGTTCTCGCTCTAGCCCGGCTTCAAGATCCGCTTCGCGCCCACGAAGTCGTCCATGACGAACTTGCGAGGTCTCTCGCACACCTTTCCGCACCACGTGGACGCGTGCAGGATATCCCTTCCGGGCGCGGCTATGCCGACGTGGTCGACGCCCCGTACGCTGCGTACCTCATCGAAGAAGAGAAGGTCGCCTGCCTTTATCTTAGACTTGGCTATCTTCCTGCCCGCTCTCATGGTCCACTGCTTTCGGGGGTCGTCGGGCAGCTTCTTCCACTTCGCGAAGGCCCTCTTGATCAGGCACGAGCAGTCCATGCCCCTTCTGCTGCACTGCTCGAACCTGTACTTGACGCCGAGGAAATCCCTGCCCCTTCTGTAGGCCTTCCGGCCCGTGCCGCCGCTTCCCGCCGCCGTCATCTCGTCGGTGCTCGCGATGCTCAGGCTCCCCTCCGGGCCCTCCTGGGCTCCCTCGACGACCTTGATCGCGTCCGCCACCACCAGCTCCCTGAAGTAGTCGGCGCGCGAAACCTGGACGGCCCAGCGGTCGCCCGCTTCCAGCGTGTAGGTCCCGAGCTTGACCCACTTGCCGCCGTTGGACTGCTGGTCAACCTCGGTCCACTCGACGCCGGAGGTGGTGGTCACGCCGAAGCGGGTAGACACGTTGTGGGTGTCGCTCGCCGGCCAGCGAGCGTAGACCGTGTACTCGCCGGTCTCGGGTACGTTCACCTTGAACCGCGCGGGCTGCGTCTCCTCGGCCGGCACGGCGACGCTGTAATCCTCGCCGTAGCTGCCTGTGGTCGCCTCTCTGGTCTCCCAGCCGGGCGCCTCGAAACGGCCCTCCGTCGCGTTGTCTACGACCTCCGAGTAGGGTTCGGAAGTTGCTTGCGAACGCGCCTCGGACGCGACGATCAGCGAAACCAACGACGCGACACCCGCGGCCAGAAAGACCGCCAGACAGACTATCAACCGACGACGCATAAGCCCCCCTCCAAGAACACTCAATCGCGTCGCCCGCCATTGTAACCGTCTCTCGGCAAAAAAGCATCGATTATTGGAAGAATATTTTAAAGTTTTTGTCGGCCTGTTACGTCGTTATCATCGGCGTTATGAACGAAAGAAGGGGCGGGGAGCGGCCCTTTGAGACCGCTCCCCCGTCATCTTCCCGACCGGGATCTCGCTAGCCGCCGGACTCAATGGGGCGCCGGACGGCGTCTTCCGGTCCTGGCTCGGAGAGCCAGCGCGTGATCTCGACCTTGTTCTCGGTGAAGAAGCGTACCCCGTCCTTACCGGTGGCGTGCAGGTCCCCGTAGAAGGAGTTCTTCACCCCGTTGAACGGGAAGAACGCCATCGGGGCGGCGACCCCGACGTTCACCCCCAGCATCCCAGCCTCGACGTTCTCGCGCCAGTGCCTGACCGCAGCGCCGTTCTCGGTGTAGATCGAGCAGGCGTTGCCGAAGGGTGAGGCGTTGGTGAACCCGATGGCCTCGTCCAGCGACCCCACGCGCACCACCGAGAGGACGGGGCCGAAGATCTCCTCGCGCGCGACCCGCATATCCCCGTTCACGCGGTCGAGGATGGTGGGGCCGAAGAAGAAGCCCTCATCTCTGGGCGGCTCGCGCCCGTCGAGGACGACCTCCGCGCCCTCCTCCTCGCCGAGGTCAACGTAGCTCCTTACCTTCTCGCGGTGGGAGTCCCGGATGACGGGGGTGAGCTCGGATCCCTCCTCGTAGCCGGGGCCTACCTTCATCGCCCGCGCCGCCTCCCTGACCTTCTCGACGAGGCGGTCCTGCTGCTCCTCGGAGCCGACTGCCACGAGCACGCTGCCGGCGAGGCACCGCTCCCCGGCGTTGCCGTAGGAGGAGGAGATGATGTTGGGGACCGCCTTCTCCAGGACGGCGTCGGGCATGACGATCATGGAGTTCTTCGCCCCGGCGAGCGCCTGCACCCGCTTCTTGTGCGCGGCGCCTAATGTGTAGACGTGCTCGGCCACGGGCTGGCTCCCGACGAAGGAGACCGCCTTTATACCGGGGTGCTCGAGGATGGCGTCCACCGCCTCCCTGGCCCCGTTGACTATCGAGAAGACGCCGTCGGGCAGCCCGGCCTCCGCGAGCAGCTCCCCGAGCCTGACCGCCGAGAGGGGCGTCCTCTCGGAGGGCTTGAGGATGTAGGTGTTCCCGGCGCCTATCGCCACCGGCAGGGTCCACAGCGGCACCATGCACGGGAAGTTGAAGGGCGTTATGGCCGCGACCACCCCGAGCGGGTAGCGGTAGGAGGCGTTGTCTATCCCCCTCGCCACGTCGCGGACCGTCTCGCCCATGAGCAAGGTCGGCATCCCGCAGGCGAACTCCACAACCTCTATGCCACGCCTGACCTCGCCACCAGCGTCCCTGGCGTCCTTCCCGTTCTCCAGGGTTACCAGGTCTCTCAGCTCCTCGAAGTGCTCCTCGAGCAGCGCCTTGAAGCGGAAGAGGAGCCTCGCGCGCTCGACGACCGGGGTGGCAGACCAGCCCGGAAAGGCCTCCGCTGCCTTCTTCACGGCCCGGTCCACGTCCTCGGCGGTGGAGAGTGGCGTCTCGGCTATGACCTCGCCGGTCGCCGGGTCGTAGACCGGCTCGGTCTCGCGCCCGTCGCGCTCCTCCCACTCCCCGCCTATAAGGTTCCTGACCTTCAGGTCTCTCTCGCTCAACTGCACCGTCTACCTCCTCTTCCGGACACCGCGTCCGACTTTCCCGTTCGACGTGCCGTTTGTTTCATACCCGGATATACCCGGTCGGTTGCGGCCCTACTCGCCCCGACGCCCGAGCGCCTCCAGGTTCTTCTGGTAGAGGGCGAAGGGCGCGTTCAGGAGGTTCATGTAAGAGTCCATCGCCTCGGCCAGGAGCTTCTGGAAGGCCTCCATCTGCCTCTGCGAGCCCTCCATCATCCCCTGGGCCACGGCCTGGCTGTTCTGCATGCCCTCGCGCAGCTCGCCCGTCACGTCCCCGAAGAAGCTCTCGACGAGGCCCGTGCTCCTCTCCTGCAAGCTCGTGGTCCGCTCGAGTACCTCCTTGTAGGCGTCCAGGCTCTCGGCGAGGGCGCGGCTGTTCCGCTCCTGGCTCCGGATCGCCTCCTCGACCACGCGCACGTAAGCCTCCATCGCCCGCGTGAGGGCCCTGTTGGTCTCGGCCTGGCTCTCGAGGACCCCGGTCAGGCCCTCGACCCAGCCCTGGGCGAGCTGCACGTTCCTCTGCTGGGCGTCGACGGCGGTCTGCATCACCTTGCGGTAGGGCTCGCCGAACGCCTCGGTCAGGTCCTGCGCCGCCTCCGGTCGCTCCTTCTCCGACATACGCCTCTCTCTCCTGCTCCCGCTGGCTGTCGGAAGCTATTCTAACCGCTCGGCACGCCCGTTTGTGGGGGCGACGCCGCGGGCAACTACTAGCGGACACACTTAGTTCGTAGGGAAGGACGCCACATGCGAGCCATGGTCACGCCGCAGTTCGGGGGCCCCGAGGCCTTCGAGGAGAGAGAGGTCGCCAGGCCCGGGCCCGGACCGGGAGAGGTTCTGGTGCGGGTAGTCGCTGCGGGCACCAACCCCATAGACGCGAAGTTCAGGGCCAACGGCGACGCCATGGGGCTCGAGACCCCCATCGTTCTCGGCTCCGACGTCTCGGGCGTCGTGGAGGAGGCGGGGCCGGGGGTCACGGACCTCGAGGTGGGCGACGAGGTGTACTACACGCCGGAGGTCTTCGGGGAGCGCTCGAACGGCGGCTACGCGGAGTACCACGTGGCCAAGGCGGGCATAGTCGCCAGGAAGCCGCCCTCACTGCCGCACGAGAAGGCCGCGGCCGTGCCGCTCGCAGGGGGCACTGCCTACGAGGTACTCGTCAGGCGCCTCGCCCTGGGCGTCGGAGAGACGGTTCTGATCCACGGCGGCGTCGGCTCCTTCGCGATCCAGATAGCCAGGGCTGCTGGCGCCCGCGTCCTCGCCTCCGCCGGTCCCGACAACCAGGAGACGCTGAGGGACCTCGGCGCCGACGTTGCCATCGACTATACGAGCCAGGACGTCGCCGAAGTCGCCCTCGACGACTCAGGCGGCGCCGGAGTGGACACGGTCTTCGACGCCGTCGGCGGCGAGACGGTGGTGAAGAGCATCCCCGCTACCAGGCCGTTCGGGCGGCTGGCGACCATACTGGGAGCCCGGGGGGACCTCACGCCCCTCTACCAGCGAAACCAGACGCTTTACGGCGTGTTCCTCGTGCGCGAGCGGGCCAGGCTCGACGAGCTCGGGCGCCTGATCGAACACGGCCAGGTTCGCCCGCTCGTGGACGAGGTGCTCGACCTGCGCGAGGTGGGCAGGGCGCACGAGAGGCTGGACTCCGGCCACGCGCGCGGAAAGGTAGTGCTGCGCCTCTCGTAGGGGCGCCGGGCTTACCGTCTTCCGATCGTTTCCCGGCCGCGCGCCGTTAGAAGGCGGGCTTCATCCACGAGCGCGTACTACCTGGGGCCGCCCCCGCCTTCGCCGCCCCCGCCTTCGCCGCCGCCTCCGGGCTCTCCTCCGGGCTCGTCCTGGCGGCCCTCCCGACGTTCCTGACGCTGCTCGCGGCGCTCCTGGCGTTCCTGGCGGTGCTCCTGGCGTTCCTCGCGGCGTTGCTGGCGCTCCTCCCGGCGCTCCAGGCGCTCTTCGCGGCGCTCCTGGCGGTCCTCGGGTCTACCCTGGTCGCCGCCGCGACCACCACCGTGGTCCCTGTCGCGTCCGCCCTCGTGTCTACGCCCTTCGCCGCGACCTTCGCCGCGGCCACCGCCGCCGCCGTCGCCGGGGCGGTCTCTGTC
The DNA here is from genome assembly GCA_036258875.1 of Rubrobacteraceae bacterium. GTDB lineage: Bacteria > Actinomycetota > Rubrobacteria > Rubrobacterales > Rubrobacteraceae > JALYGY01. The sequence continues at coordinate 506 of DATACV010000265.1, read as the reverse complement.
TCTCCTACCCACTCGTTTCCTCCTTCGTTCGGTAACGGCACGTTGGCCGGGGCTAGATATACCCGGCGAGAGAGCCGGGAAACCAGCGGCGGGGACGGCGAGTTTCTGGACCACGGGCCCGGGGTAGTAGAAGTACAATCCGCTTCAGAGAGAACGGCGGCGCCGTCAAGGAGGTACGAGGTGACGCAACAGATAAGAGGGGAGACCGTGGGCGCAGAGCAGTGGCGCGCGCTCGCGCAGCAGCTGCGCGTGGACAGCATCCGCTCGAGCACCGGCGTGGGCTCGGGGCACCCCACCTCGAGCATGTCGGCGGCCGAGCTGATGGCCGTGTTGCTTGGCAAGTATTTGCGCTACGACTTCGACGCGCCGGAGAACCCGGCGAACGACCACCTGATCTTCTCCAAGGGACACGCCTCGCCGCTGCTCTACTCGATGTACAAGGCGGCGGGCGCCATAACCGACGAGGAGCTGATGACCTTCCGCGAGTTCGGCAGCCGCCTGCAGGG
>DATACV010000264.1:0-2482 GCA_036258875.1 Rubrobacteraceae bacterium | reverse complement strand
CTGCGCAAGCTCCGGCTTGCGGTACTTGCGGTACTGCTCGATGCCCAGCTGAGAGGCGATCTGGTGCAGATCGCTCAGGCGCTTGCGCTCGAGGGTGCTCAACTCGGTCACTCTATACTCCTCCTGCTTTACGAATGCGGCGATGCCGCGGGACTTGCTTGTGTTACGTTTGTCAAATCTGGAAACCCTGCAGCCCGGCCTCGGGCTCGAGCACGTGAATGGTATCCATGAATCTTACCACACGGGGCGCGGTGGACATCACCACCGTGTTGGTCCGGGCCCCGCCCCGGAAGTACTCGACCCCCCCGAGGGGCGCGCCCGGGGTCACACCGGTCGCGGCGAAGACCACGTCGTCGCCCCGGATCAGGTCCTCCAGGGTCAGCTTGCGTTCCGGGTCGTCGAGCCCGTACTCTCTGAGCTTCTCCACCTGCGAGCGCTGCGTCGGCCACATCCTGGCCTGCATCTCGCCGCCGAGGCACTTCATGACGGCCGCAGCCAGGATGCCCTCGGGCGCCCCGCCGATCCCGACCACGGCGTGCAGCTCGGACCCGCTCAGACCCACCGCGATGGCGGGCGTCAGGTCCCCCTCGGGCCTGATGTGGATGCGCGCTCCTGTCTCCCGGATCTCCTCGATGAGGTTCTCGTGCCTGTCCCTGTCGAGCACGGCGACGGTTATCTCCGAGGGCTTGCGCCCGAGCGCCTCGGCTATGGCCTCGATGTTCTGCGCTACGGGCGCGTCTATGTCTATGGTGCCTCTGGCCTGCCTGCCGACGATGAGCTTGCTCATGTACATGTCGGGGGTCCTTAGCATCGTCCCCCTCGGGGAGGCGGCGACCGCGGAGATAGAACCCTCCTGGCCCCTGACCAGGAGCTCCAACCCCTCGACCGGCTCGACCGCGAGGTCGACCTCCGGCTCGCCCCCGCCCAGCTCGTCCCCGACGCTCAGGATGCCTGGCCGCGTCTTGAGCGAGCGTACCCTGCCCCGCTCGTCGGTGCGCTGCTCGCGCAGGATCGCCACCTTCCCCGTGGCGGGGACCTTCTCGAGCTCCTCCCGGAAAGACTCCGTGGCGAGCGTGTAGGCCTCCTCCGGGGCCCCGGAGCCCTCGAGCCGCGCCACCCTGAGCGCCACGCACTCCGTTACTGCGGCGTACTCGATGGCTACCGAGGATGTGGACTGCCTAGGATCGGACACGCTGATGGGCTTTGAACCTCCCGTGCCCGCCACGACGCGCGGTCGTGCAGGCGAGGTCTTGCTCGGATCGGCGAGGACCGGCTCTACCGCTCGGGAAAGGAGCCGGTGTCTCAGACCTCCATATTATACACCAGCCGGCCCGGACCGGCCAGCGGCCTCCACGGCCTCCCGCGCTACCCGGAGCAGCTCCGCATCGAGCCCCTCGGCCACCGGGTCGTTGTCGCAGTAGAGGACAGGCTTGCCCTCCTCGGCCCCGCGGCGCGTCACCACGTCCACTGCCGCCGCCTTTATCTCGGTGAGGTAGGCGTCGGCCCCGGCCATCCCGTCCAGGTCAGCCGCGAGGCGCTTCCTGTCCGAGAGGTTCCCCGATGAAGCGACCACCTCGCAACCGTACCGCTCTTCGAGGTGGTGCGCGAGCTTCTCGAGCACGGCCGGCGGTGCCGTGGAGACGTAGGCCACCCGCAGCCCCCCTACCTCCCCAACCGGGCGCGGCCTGAAGACTGTAGGGATCGCGACGAGGTCGGCCTTGATCCCGCGCACGCCGGCAAGGATCTCCGAGACCTTCTCCTCGCTCGCCAACGGCTCCTCGCTCATGGTGAGGAGGAGCAGATCCGAGACGAGCAGCCGGTAGGCGCCGAGGAACCCTGTAATGTACTCGGGGTCCTGGTGCGCGCCCGCGACGAGCACGCGCCGCTCTACCTCGACCGGGGGCATCGCTGCCCCCGAGCCGTCGAAGACCGTAATACCGGTCTCGAGCGAGTTGGCCACCCTGGCCCCCTCGAGCACGTTGGAGACGAAGGGCTCCCCGGCGAGCCCGCCGCCGCAGCGCCTGCACCCGACGGTCGTCACCCGGCTCAGGGCCGCCGTCTCGTAGTAGTCGCTCGCCGCGTGCGAGCCACGCTCGAGCGCCTCGAGGAGGTACTCGCTGCCGACCTCGAGTTTGTGGCCTTCGATCACCTCAGGGCGCGGCGGCCCCCCGCGGCCCATCGAGACCACCCCTGGCTCGAAGCCCTCTCGCGCGAGCAGCCGCGCCAGGTAGCCCGAGACAGCCGTCTTGCCGACCCGCTTGCCCGTACCCACGACAGCGAGCGCCGGCTTGGTTGACACGTCGCGCAGGTCCGGGGGCGCCAGCTCGAAGTCGCTCCCCAGGTAGCGCGCCCCGGAAGAGAGGGCCAGAGAGGCTATCCGCATCCGCTCCCGGTACCCGACCACCGGCTCGTCGGAGAGGTCGACAACCACGTCCACAGGGTACTCCGAGAGGGCCCGCTCAACCGCCGAGGCCGGGTCCTC
>DATACV010000263.1:0-8630 GCA_036258875.1 Rubrobacteraceae bacterium | reverse complement strand
CTCCGAGCAGCTCGAACAGCCGGCGCTGGCGGGGGGCGCGGGCCAGATCCGGCGAGGCGGCGGCCCGGATCGCCGCCCACTCGACCCGCGCCGGTTCCGGGACCACCGGGGAGAGGGAGATCCTACCCTCGGTCTCGGCCTCCTTGAGACCTTCCGGACCTAGCTCGCGCTTGAGGGTCGCGCGCGCGATGAGCTCTCCCCTCTCCCACGGCCACCCGGGGGCGGGCTCGAGAACGCGGTAGCGGCCCGTGTTGAGGCCGGAAGGGAGGGCGGCGCGCACCACGACCGGCAGCGGCACGGCCGCGGAGCGCGAGACCCGGACGCACACCTCGACGAGGTCCGGGGGCAGCGAGAGGTCCGCTACCACGTCCCTGAGGCTCTCGCGCGCCTTGTCGTCCCCCGGGCCCGCCGCGACCACCACCCCGAGCCTGAGGTGGCCCGAGAGCGGCGCGACAACCGCGGTCCCGACCCGGACCTCCGCCCGCAGACGCTCCGGTACCAGGTAGCTGAGCGAAGGGAGCGCGTGCGTCGGGATGAGGAGGCTCACCCGGGACGTGCGCGGGCCCCGCAGGGCGCGGGCTGTCTGGCTCGGCGCGGGTTGGGACAACTACAGGCCGGCGGCGCGGCGGAGTTCGGCGGCGCGCGATGTGTCCTCCCACGTGAAGCCCGGCTCGCGCCGGCCGAAGTGGCCGTAAGCCGCCGTCTTCGTGAACACCGGCCTCCGCAGGTCCAGGTCCCGGATTATGGCGCCGGGCCTGAGGTCGAAGTGCTCGAGCACCAGGGCCCCCAGGCTCGAGGGCTCCACGTTGGCAGTCCCGAAGGTCTCGACCATCAGGCTCACCGGCTGGGCGACGCCGATGGCGTAGGCGACCTGGACCATGCAGCGGCGGGCGAGACCCGCAGCGACGACGTTCTTGGCGACCCAGCGGGCGGCGTAGGAGCCCGAGCGGTCCACCTTCGTCGCGTCCTTGCCGGAGAACGCCCCACCGCCGTGCGGGGCTGCCCCGCCGTAGGTGTCGACGATGATCTTGCGCCCCGTGAGACCCGTGTCGCCCTGCGGCCCGCCGGTGACGAAGCGGCCGGTGGGGTTCACCAGGATCTCGGCGCTCGTCTCGTCGAAGAACTCCTCCGGCATGACAGGCCGGATCACGGCCTCTATGACGTCGGAGCGGATCTGGCGCTCCATCCCGTCGCGGTGCTGGGCGGAGACGAGGACCTTCTCGACCCCTACGGGCCTGTCTCCCTCGTAGCGGACCGTTACCTGACTCTTGCCGTCGGGCCTGAGGTAGGGCAGGTCGCCGTTCTTGCGGACCTCCGAGAGGCGCCGGGTAAGGGCGTGGGCGAGCGTGATCGGGAGCGGCATCAGCTCCTCGGTCTCCCCGCAGGCGTAGCCGAACATCATGCCCTGGTCGCCAGCCCCGATCTCGTCTATATCCTGGAGGCCCGCGCGCGCCTCCAGGGCGTGGTCCACGCCCTGGGCGATATCCGGCGACTGGGGGTCTATGGAGGTGATCACGCCGCACGTCTCGGCGTCGAAGCCGAACTTGGCGCGGGTGTAGCCTATCTCGGAGACCTTCTCGCGCACCACGCTCGGGATGTCCACGTAGGTCTCGGTGGTGATCTCGCCCGCCACTATGACGAGCCCGGTGGTGACCAGGGTCTCGCAGGCGACCCTGCTCTCTGGGTCGTCGGCGATCGCGGCGTCGAGGATGGTGTCGGAGATCTGGTCGGCTATCTTGTCCGGGTGCCCCTCGGTAACGGACTCTGAGGTGAACAGGTGCGAGGTCCTGAGCTTCTGATCGTCCGCCGCGTTCCAGGTCGTCGTACCGACAGTGTTCTCTACCATCCCTACCTCGGCTTCTCTTCTCTCATCTCCGCCAGCATACGTTCGAGGATCACGCGCGCCACCGCTCGCTTGGAGGCTCTGGGGACGAAACGTTCGCCCTCGGCTCCCACCACGTAGACCTCGTTCTCGTCGCTCCCGAACCCGATGCCCGCCCGGGAGATGTCGTTGCCGACGACCAGGTTAACGCCCTTGGAACCGAGCTTGTCGCGGGCGTCGGCTACCGGGTCGCCGTGCGTTGCGGCGAATCCTACCACAAAGAGGTCCGGATACCTCTGCGTTACGGCCTTGAGGATGTCCGCCGTAGGCTCGAGCTCGAGGTTAAGCCCGCCCTCACCACGACGGATCTTCTCCTGCACCGGAGAGGCGGGGGCGAAGTCCGAGACGGCCGCCGCCATGACGAGGGCGTCGGCCTGCCCCGCTCTTTTCAGCACCTCGTCCCGCAGCTCCTCGACGGTCTCGACGTGATGTGTCTCGGCGCCGGGCTCCTCGGCCTCGACGTTGGCCGCCAGGACGGTCACCTCCGCGCCGAGCCGCAGCGCTTCGTGCGCCACGGCGAGCCCCATCTTCCCCGAAGACCGGTTGCCTATATAGCGCACGCTGTCCATCGGCTCGTGCGTGCCTCCCGTCGTCACCAGCAGCCGCAGCCCGCTCATCGGGCCGCCGAGTTCCCCGAGGAGGGCGACGACCACCTCCTCAACCGGCGCCATGCCCCCGTCCCTCCCCTCGACGACCCGCCAGCCGTCCTCGCGCAGCATCGCCAGGTTCTCTCTTACGGCGGGGTGACCGGCGGTTGCGGGGTCGAGGTCAGGAACTACGAAAAGAGACCGGGCACCGGCGGGCGCTTCGCGGAGGCCGCGGGCGAGGCTGGCCAGGGTGCCGGCGGTCACTGGCGCGAAGATGACGGCCTCGGGCGGTTCCGAGGGTACGTCGACCAGGCTAGCGTGATCTGAGAAGGCGGCAGGCCCTACGAAATGCCGGGTGTTCGGCTCGAGTATGATCTCCACCCGGTGGCCCGCCGCCGCGATCTCGCGCGAAAGGGCGGGCACCGCGAGCGCACCCGGCGCGGGGCCGGCCGAGAGGAGGATCAAGGCCTGAAGGCCCTAGGCTGCGCCCTCGTCCTCGCTCTCCTGAGACTCGTCGCCGTCTACCGAGCCGGGGGCGACGTTCAGGAAGTCTTCGCCGTCGGCGGCGCCCGCCTCTCCGATCTCCTCGCGGAAGCCGACCTCGAGCTTGCCCTCGCGCAGCTCCTCGATGGCTATGCTCAAGGGGTGCTGGGAGCGAGTGTGGACCTGCGGCCCGGGGATGCCCAGGGCGTCGTTCAGGCCCAGGGTGGCGGTGTACTCGTTGATCTGGCGCGCCCTCTTGGCGCCGGCCACCACCAGCCCGTACCGGGAGTCCACCTTGTCCAGAAGCTCGTCGATCTTAAGGTCGTGCACTGCTCTCTCCTCCTGCCACGATCCTCCGCAGCGTCTCTATCATGTCTTTGCGCGCCTGCTCGCGGTCGCCGTTGACGATCTCATGGTCGAACTCGTCGCGGGCCGCTACCTCCTTTATCGCGGTCGCCATCCGGCTCTCGACCGACTCGGAGCTCTCCGTCGCCCGGCTCTCGAGCCGGCGGCGCGTCTCTTCGAGGGACGGCGCCCGGACGAAGACCATGACGGCGTCGGGGCGGCGCTCTTTGATCTGTCTGGCGCCCTGGAGCTCTATCCTCAAGATGACGGACCGGCCCTTCTCCAGGAGATCCTCGACGCTCTGTTTCGGCGTCCCGTAGAGGTTACCAGAATATTTCGCCCACTCCAGTAGTCTGTCCTCCTCGATCCAGCGCTCGAACTCCTGGCGCGTGAGGAAGACATGGTCCCTGCCATCGACCTCGCCAGGGCGTGGCTTGCGGGTCGTGGCCGAGGCTATGAGCGCCAGCTCGGGGATCTCCCCGAGGGCGTCCGCTATCAGGGTGTCCTTGCCGGCTCCGGAGGGCCCGGAGACGACGATCAGCCGTCCTCTTCGCACCCCAGAGCCCTGATCAGACGGTCACGCTGGCCGTGGGTTAGGCCCACAAGTGTCTTGGAGCGGCTTACCCCCGCCTCCCGCATGACGCGCGTTACCTTTATGCGCCCCATCCCGCGCACCGCCAGGAGCATCTCCTCGACCTTGGCGCCCTTGAGCTCCTCCGAGGGGTCCATGAGGAGGTCGTAGATCTCGAGCTCCCCGGTCTTGAGCTTGCGCTTGGTCGCGGCACGCGCGAACCGTACGCGGTTGGCCTCCTCGAGCGCGCTCCGCCGCTCCTGGGTAGTCCTCTCTGGTGCCCTCCTCAACATCGACCTGCTAGTATATCATCGAGCGTCTATTCTCGCGGTTCAGCCGCTATTTGTCCCGCAAAGCGCCGGTCAGATCCGCGGCAACGACGCCCGCATCATCGAGGTAGGTCGCGAACTCGCCGAGGATCTCCTTCGGATCCCGGACGAAACTCGCCGTGCCGACCTGCACGGCGGTAGCCCCGGCGAGCATGAACTCGGCCACGTCCGCCCCGCTCGTGACACCGCCGCTGCCGATAACGGGCACCCCGACGGCGGCAGAGACGTCGTAGACGGCCCGGAGCGCCACCGGCTTTATGGCCGGCCCGGAGAGCCCGCCCCGGACGAGCATCTCCCGCCGGTGGGCGTCTATCGTGAGGGCGGGGATAGTGTTCATGACGGTCAGCGCGTCGGCCCCGGCCTCCTCTGCCGCCCTGGCGTTCTCCACTACCCCTTCGAAGGTGAGCTTGGCGAAGATGGGCTTGCTCGTGGCCCGGCGACACGCCGCGACCACCCCCTCGACGGAGGCCGGCCCTGCGCAGAAGGTCAGCCCGCCGCACTCCACGTTGGGGCACGAGAGGTTCAGCTCTATGGCCGAGATTCGCTGGTCGGCGTCGACCCGCTCGCACAGCGCCCCGAACTCCTCGACGGTATCGCCAGCCACCGAGACGAAAAGGGGTATGCCGAGATCGAAGGCGTCCAGGTCCTCGAGGAACCTATCCACGCCGGGGTTCTGGAGGCCTATGGAGTTGACCATCCCGGCGTAGGTCTCCGCGACGCGCGGCGGGGGGTTGCCCACCCTCGGCGCCGGAGTCGTGGTCTTCGGCAACATAGCCCCGTAGACGCCTTCGACCTCGCCGAGCGCCTCCTTCGCGAGCGTCCCCGAGGCCGGTATGAGGGGCGTCCGGAGCGGTATCCCGCAGAGCTCGACCGCGAGCCCGGTCTCGGTTCTCCGCTCGCGCACTACCACGCCAGGGCCTCCGCGCTGAAGACCGGCCCATCGACGCAGGACCTCACGTAACCGCCGCCCCGCACCGGGACCACGCACCCGTTGCAAGACCCGTTGCCGCACCCCATCCTCTCCTCTACCGCGAGCTGGCAGAAGCGGTCGCCGCCCACGGCCCGCTTGATGGCGGCGAGCATCGGGTTCGGGCCGCACGCGTAGACCGATCCGTACCCCGCCAGGTCCGGGACCGCATCGAGGACCGTGCCGGACGTACCCACCGACCCGTCCATCGTCGCAAGGTGGGCGCCGGGAAAGTCCGCGGCGGCCCCGGCTGTGGGCGCGTCGGCGAAGCCGAGAAAGACGTCGTGTGGCACGCCCCGTTCCTCGAGGCGTCTTCCCAGTGCCTTGAGCGGCGCTATCCCGACGCCGCCGCCAAGCAGGGCGGCCTTGTGGGAGGGATCCACCCTGAAGCCGCGCCCGAGGGGGGCGCTCACCTCGATCTTCTCTGCCCGGTCGAGGAGTGCGGTGCCGCGCCCCCGCACCTCGAAGAGGAGGCTCGCCACCTCGCCGTCGTGGTCGTATAAGGAGAAGGGCCGCCCCAGGAAAGGGTCGAGGGCAAAGGGCCAGCCGGCCGGCCGCGCCATCACGAACTGGCCGGGCTCGACGGCTCCGAGCCAGCGGTAGCGAAGGACGGTGTACCGGCCTACCTCTCTGCGCTCTTCGACCTGAACGCCGTAGAACTTCACGCTCTGGTGGCGTAGAGGCCCTGTAGGGAGGTGACGCGGCGGGCGCCGCCCCGGATCCTGGCTTCGATCCCCTGCACCGCCGCCGCCGCCGCCGCAAGGGTCGTGATGCAGGGGACGCCGTGCATCAGGGCTTTGCGCCGGATCAGGTACCCGTCCGTGCGCGCCCCGCGGCCCCAGGGGGTGTTGACGATCAGGTCCACCCCGCCGTCCTCGATCATGCCGAGCACGTCTCCGCCGAGCTCCCCGATCTTGGGTACCACGGTTACGGGGAGCCCGTTGTTCTTCAACACTTCGGCCGTCCCCTCGCTCGCGGCGATCTCGAACCCGAGGTCGGCGAACGCCCGCGCTATCAAGACGACGGCCCGTTTGTCGCGGTTGGCCACCGAGACATAGACCCGACCCGCGGTGGGGAGTGACTGCCCGGCGGCGGTGAGCGCCTTGGCGAACGCGCCCCCGAAGGTCCTGTCTATGCCCATGGCCTCGCCCGTCGAGCGCATCTCCGGCCCGAGCAGAGGGTCCACGTCGGCGAAACGGTCGAACGGGAAGACCGGCGCCTTGACGGAGAAGTGCCCGTTGTGTGACCTGTGCAGCCGCATGTCCCGCAGCTTCTCGCCGAGGAGCACGCGCGTGGCCACCTTCGCGAGCGGCACGCCGGTCGCCTTGGAGATGAACGGCACGGTGCGCGAGGCACGCGGGTTGCACTCTATGACGAGCACGTCCTCCCCGCGCACAACGAACTGCACGTTCATCAACCCGACCACCCCGACCGACAGCGCGAGGCGCCTGGTGTACTCCTCGATCCTCTCTAGCAGCGCGCTGTGGATCGTGATCGGCGGCGTCACGCACGAGGAGTCGCCCGAGTGCACCCCGGCCTCTTCGACGTGCTCCATGATCCCGCCGATGTACACGTCCTCCCCGTCAGAGACCGCGTCCACGTCCACCTCGACGTAGTCCTCCATGAACTTGTCGACCAGGGTTGGATGCTCGGGGCTCGTATCCGCGCTCGTGCCCAAGTAGAGGTCGAGGTCGTCGTTGTCGTAGACGATCTCCATCCGCCTGCCCCCCAGCACGTAGGAGGGCCTCACGACCACGGGGTAGCCGAGCTCCCTGGCGACCTCCCGCGCCTCGTCGGGGGTGGAGGCGGTACCGAAGCGGGGGTGCGGGATGCCGAGCTCGGTCAGGAGCCGCCCGAAGCGCGAGCGGTCCTCGGCCAGGTCTATGGCGTCGGGTGAGGTTCCGAGTACCTTCGCACCCGCCGCCTCGAGCTCGCGCGCTAGCTTCAGCGGGCTCTGGCCGCCGAACTGCAGGATCACGCCCTCCGGCCTCTCGCGCCGGATGACCTCGAGGACGTGCTCGGCGGTCAAGGGCTCGAAGTATAACCTCGTCGAGGTATCGTAGTCTGTGGAGACCGTCTCCGGGTTTGAGTTGACCATGACCGCGTCGAAGCCGCTCTCCTTGAGCGCGTAGCTCGCGTGGACGCACGCGTAGTCGAACTCTATCCCCTGCCCGATGCGGTTAGGCCCGCTCCCGAGAACCACTACCGAAGGACCGTCTCCTCGCTCGACCTCGTCCTCGCTCTCGTAGGTCGAGTAGTAGTACGGTGTCCGGGCCGGGAACTCGCCCGCGCAGGTGTCCACTGCTTTGTAGGTGGGCGAGATGCCTAGAGCCTGCCTCACGCCGCGCGTCACCTCGGTCGAGGTGCCAGAGGCCGCGGCTAGAGCGTCGTCGGTGAGGCCGACCCGCTTGAGTTCGCGCACCGCCTCGGCGCTCAAAGCCCCGCGCACCGAGTCCTCGGCCGCGATGATCCTGGCTACCGAGGCTATGAAGAAGGGATCTATCCTGGTCTTCTCGTGGATCTCGGGCGCGTCCATGCCGGCGCGCAGGGCGTCGAAGACGGCAAAGATCCTGTACGGGTTGGGCTCGTCGAGCCTCGCCTGCACGTCCCGCGAATCCACCTCGAGCGAGGCCATCGCCTTCATTAGGCTCTCGGTGAAGGTCCGGCCTATGGCCATGACCTCGCCGACGGAGTGCATCCTCGTCGTCAGCCGCGGCGTCGCCCCGGGGAACTTCTCGAAGGCGAAGCGCGGTATCTTGGTAACCACGTAGTCGAGCGCCGGCTCGAAAGACGCTGGCGTCGCCCGGGTTATGTCGTTGGGGATCTCGTCCAGCGTGTACCCGACCGCCAGCTTCGCCGCGATCTTCGCGATCGGGAACCCGGTGGCCTTGCTCGCCAGGGCACTGGAGCGGCTCACCCGCGGGTTCATCTCGATCACGTAGCTCTCGTCGCTCTCCGGATCTACCGCGAACTGGATGTTCGATCCCCCCGTCGATACCCCGATCTCACGTATTATGCGGAGAGAAGCGGTGCGGAGGGACTGGTATTGCCTGTCGGAGAGGGTCTGGGCGGGGGCGACGGTTATGGAGTCACCGGTGTGGACGCCCATTGGGTCTACGTTCTCGATGGAGCAGATGACGACGACGTTGTCGGCTAGGTCGCGCATGACCTCGAGCTCGAACTCCTTCCAGCCGGCGACGCTCTTCTCGACGAGGGCGGAGCGTACGGGGCTCGCGTCGAGGCCGTCGAGGACGGCGCGCCCTAGCTCGCGATGGTCGTGAGCTATGGCGCCGCCTTTGCCGCCCAGGGTGAAGCTGGGGCGGATTATGAGGGGGAAGCCTATCTCGACGGCGAGGTCCTCGGCCTCGGCGAGGTCGCGGACCGTGCGGCTCTCGGGGACTCTGAGGCCGATGCGCTCCATCGCCTCGCGGAAGAGGCGGCGGTCCTCCGCTTTGCGGATGGACTC
>DATACV010000262.1:0-4260 GCA_036258875.1 Rubrobacteraceae bacterium | reverse complement strand
AAGGCGGCTAATTCTAGGCGCGGTCGCCGTCGAATACGGCATCCGTGACCATCGTGGGCACCACTCCGGGGACGCCGGAACCCTCGTTGCGTCGCCGCACCAGGTTCACCTCGAAGCGACTCAAGTCGCCGCGATGGTGCGCGACGAAGTGTTCGATTGGACGATCGTCCTCATCGTAAGAAGTGCTGCGCAGCAGTAGAATAGGATCTCGCTCTTCGATCGCCAGATCCCGGGCGACGGCTGCGTTGGCCGTCGTGGCCTCGACCGAGCGCCTACCGTAGGCGATGCGAATGCCGTACTTCTGCTCGAGCACCGCGTACAGAGACTGATCTTCCATGTCCTCTTGCAGCAGCTGGGTACACAACTCGTAAGGCAGGTATGTGGCGACGACAACCCACGGCACCCCGTTGACAAACCTCAGCCGATCCAGGACTATGACGCTATCACCCTCCCGCAACCCCAACTCCGCCGCCACCGGGATCGGCGCCGGTACGCGTTCGAGTTGCCTCACCTCGCTCCTCAACTTACCCCCGCGGGCGGCAACGTCCTCATAGAGACCGGTAAGGTTCTGGAAGAGGCTCTCGGAGACTTTCTTGGGCATCACGAAGCTTCCGCGGCCCTTCCGCCGCCTCAGCAATCCCTCCATCTCCAGTTCGTTGAGCGCTTGGCGCACCACGGTGCGCGACACTTTGAAGGCCTCGCACAAGTCATGCTCGCTGGGCAGTTTGTCACCCGGCTCGTAACGCCCCGCTTCGATCTCTTCCGCGACTATCTGCTTTAGCTGGTAGTAGAAGGGTACGGGTGAGTCGTGGTCTATGCGGCGTATCGTATGCATATGATCCTATAATAACAACATCAGCACCGTCTGGCCATCAGTGCCAGCAAGAGAACGCAGACTCGAAAGCCGCGACAAGCTGTCGGCCGCGTACCCGAGCGACTCGATTCGCCCATCGGCCCCATTTTACGTGCTACACTGATCCCGTGTAGACAGGAGGCGGCATGGCGAACCTGACCATCACGGTGGACGAAGGCACGTTGAAGCGGGCGAGGATGCGGGCGCTGGAGGAGGATACGTCCGTGAACGCGGTCTTGCGCGAGTACCTGGAGGAGTACGCTGGCGGCACCCGGGAGCAGCTCGAGGCCGCAAGGCGCATACTCGCGTCGTCGCGGGATTCGGCTTCGGGGTCCGGGTCCGGTGGCCGCAGGTGGACCCGCGAGGAGCTGTATGAGGAGAGGCTCGGGCGGTACCCGAAGCGGTGAGCCGCGCTTTCTTCGACACCAACGTGCTGGTCTACCTCTTCGACAACCGCGCCCCAGAGAAGAAGATCAGAGCCCAGCAGATTTTCGCGGTGGAGGCGGAGAATGGCCGCGCCGTCCTGAGCACGCAGGTCCTGCAGGAGTTCTACTGGGCCGTGACCCGCAAGCTGGCCTCACCGCTTCCCGAGGAGGTGGCGGAGCAGAGGGTGCGTGACTTCTGCGAGTTGCCGCTGGTGCGGGTCGACGCGCCCATGATCCTTGCTGCCATCGCGCGGGGCCGTAGCCAGGGTTTCTCTTTGTGGGACGCCCTGATCTTGGAGGCCGCGCTCAGAGCGGGGGCAAGGCGCCTCCTCACCGAAGACCTGCAGCACGGGCAGCGCATCGGGAACCTGAGCGTCGAGAACCCGTTTCGGGAGGGCGCGTAAGGGTGAGATGGATGGTCCTGTGTCTTTTCATGCAACATGGACCCCTATCTGCCCTGCTCTTAGACTCGCCCGGCCGCCGGCAATAGCCCAGGCTTCAAAGCCGCTGATCCACCACGGAGGGCAGCGCCCGAGTCCGTCCTGCTCGCCAAAGTACTGCAACCGAACTGCTACGGTGCCGTACGCGACGGGAGAGTGCTCGCGGAGCGATCGACTACGAGCTCTCGAACAGCGGCACCTACGCACCGTTATCCGGAGTAGTCTCGCAAGGGTAATGCCCGGGTGCCGCGCGAGACGGAAGCCGATGTCGAACCCGCCGCCGTCGCGCAAGTAGTCACTCGACGCGCATCTTCTCCATCGCCCCGCGGTCCCAGGCGATGCCTATGCCAGGATCCGACGGCGGCACGGCGTGCCCGCCCGCTGTGCGGATTTCCCGCGTCGTGATGGCGCGCAGCTGGGGGATGTGTTCCACGTAGAGGGCGTTCGGCACGGCCGCGGCGAGGCTCACGTGCAGCTCCATCAGAAAGTGCGGCGCCACCTTGACGTTGAAAGCCTCGGCGAGGTGGGCGGTCTTGAGCCAGGGCGTTATGCCGCCGATGCGGGCGGCGTCCACCTGTGCTATCCCCGCGCCTCCGCTCTGCAGGTACTCGCGGAAGTGGCTAGGCGAGTAGAGGCTCTCCCCGACCGCGACGGGGACGCTGGTCGAGGCGGCCAGGCGAGCGTGTCCGGTTATGTCCTCGGCCGGCATCGGCTCCTCGAACCAGAAGATATCCACCTCCTCGAACATCCTGGCGCGGCGCTTGGCCTCAGCGTAGGTCATCGACTGGTTGGCGTCCACCATGATGTCCATCTCGAGGCCGACGGCTTCCCGGACCGCCCGGAGTCGTTCGAGGTCTTCGGCGGCGCTCGGCTTGCCCACCTTGAGCTTTACCCCCGGCCAGCCGCGCGCCTTCGACTCCAGGGCACCCGTCACCAGCTCCTCGGTGCTCAGTTGTAGCCAACCTCCCTCCGTGTCGTAGAGGGGCACGGTGGGGTTGGCCCCGCCGGCCAGGAGCCACAAGGGTTGCCCGGCCGCCTTGCACCGTATGTCCCAAAGGGCGACGTCCGCCGCCGCGAGGGCCAGGCTCGTGATCGCGCCAACGGCCGTGGCATGGGTACTCCAGAAGAGCTTCTGCCAGATCGCCTCTACCCGCCGGGCGTCTTCCCCGATCAGCAGATCGAGCAAGTCCGTCCTGAGCAGCTGCAGCACCGCGCGGCCGCCGGTTCCTATGGTGTAGGAGTACCCGGTCCCCGTGAGGCCGTCTTCCGTCTCGATGTCGACGAAGATGGTCTCCTGCTTGGCGAAGGATTGGATCGCGTCGGTGCGCACGCTCTCGACCTCGACGTCGCAGAGAAAGGCCTCGGCCTTGACTATCCTCACTTCGAGCTCCTCTCCCAGATCATCCAGGGCCGTCCTGTCGGCGGTCGGCACCGTTACAACCGAAATGTACCTCAGGTGCGACGGTCGGGGCACCAACGCGGCTTGTTTCGGCCGCGTTGGCGCATCGTCGGCGCCTGGCGGTCCAGCATCATGCCGGACTGGTGAGCGCGGACCCGCCCGAAGGAGGGCACCCGCGCGGCCATCTCCGCTCCGTTTCGGTCGGATCCAACCCGGTACCCTGAGGCCCAGGTTGCAGGTATACCGTATTCGGTATACCATCTCCGCATGTCCGGCTTGCAGCCGATCAACGCGGTCCGCATGAACGATCAGGTCTACGAGGCCATCGAGGCGGCCATCGTGCGCTGCGAACTCGGCCCCGGGGCCCTTCTCGGGGACCGACAGTTGGCAGAGGCTCTTGGTGTCAGCAGGACTCCCGTCAGGGACGCTTTGCATCGTCTGGAGTCCTCGGGCCTCGTCGTGCGCAGGGGCAGGGCGGGCTGGGCGGTAAGTGGGTTCGCCTTGCAGGACGTGCACGAGCTCTTCGAGCTGCGGCGGATGATCGAGCCTTTCGGCTTGGAGCGCCTCTCCGAGACCTGGGAGGAGACGACGGTCGGGGAGCTATCTCGCTTCTTCGACGACTTCCCGGAGCAGATGCCCGAAGACTTGATGCGCCCCTACCTCCACACGGACCGCCGGTTCCACAAGAGGATCGTGGAGTGTAGCGGGAACGGCCGTATCGTCCGCTTCTACGAGGTCGTCGAGAAGCAGATAGACCGGGTCCGTCACTACGTCTCCTACAACTACGAAGGGCGGGTCGGGGACAGCCTGGCGGAGCACCGCGAGATCTGCGCGGCCATCGCCGCTCGCGACCTTTCGGCGGCGACCGGGACGCTGGTCCGCCACCTGCGCAATGTCGAAGAACTGATCGCCGCCCTGGCCCAGGAGCGCGGAGTCGCCGAGCTTGCCGACGACGGGAGCGCCCGGGTCCGTCGCGCGGCACCAGGCGGGGAAGGGGAAAGAGGACATGCATCTCGGTAAGGCTATCCGGTTGGGACGTCTCTTCGACGACAGGTCGGGCCGACTTCTGGCGATAACCCTCGACCACGCCATCGCGCGAGGCGTCCTCCCCGGGTTGGTAGACGTGGAGTCCGCGGTAGCGTC
>DATACV010000261.1:0-8847 GCA_036258875.1 Rubrobacteraceae bacterium | reverse complement strand
TCTCTCACGCCCGCTCCCCGACCAGCTCGCCCGCCACAACGGACAGCAGCGAACCCCCGACCGGGGTCAGGGAGTACATGACCAGCTTGCCGTCCCGCCTGGAGCGGACCAGGCCGCGGTCCCTGAGAGCCCGCAGGTGGTGCGAGACGAGGTTCTGCGAGCGCCCCGCGATCCAGGAGAGATCGCAGACGCAGAGCTCCTCTCCCTCTCGCAGGGCGACGGCCAGGGTGAGCCGCGTGGGGTCGGAGAGCGCCCGCGCGCGGTCGGCGGCTTCCTGTGCGGCGGCGTCGCCCAGCAGCCTCTCGCGGATGGCCTCGGCCCGGGGGGCGTCTATGCAGATCAGGTCGCAGCGTTCGTCGGCCATGCGCACACTCCAACGTCCGTTGATATGTTGTGTACAGTATACTAGGCCAGGTTGCCCCGGTCCAGGTGTGGAGGAGGGCAGTATGAACCCCGAGGGGGTGCTGGAACTGGTGCGCCCCGCTCCCGTAGCGCTCGGCACGCAACGGCAGAGAAGCAGAGCGACGCAGAGGAGAGGCAACCTTGAGCGATGAACATCACGCGGAGCACCGAGAAGGCCGCGGCGACGCGGAGGCTGAGGGGTTCTGGGAGGACCATTACCGCCGACGCGAACGCGTGTGGAGCGGGAGGCCGAACCCCGTCCTGGTCGACGTCGCCGGGGACCTGCGTCCGGGCAGAGCGCTGGATCTCGGTTGCGGCGAAGGGGGCGACGCGATCTGGCTCGCCCGGCGGGGCTGGCGCGTCACCGCCGTCGACGTGTCCGCTACGGCCCTCGATCGGGCGGCGGCGGACGCGGCCACGGCCGGTGTAGCCGACCGCATCGACTTCCGGCAACACGATCTCGCCCTCACCTTCCCCCCTGGCGCCTTCGACCTGGTCTCCGCCCAGTACCTGCACTCGCCGATAGAGTTTCCCCGCGT
Source organism: Rubrobacteraceae bacterium (assembly GCA_036258875.1). GTDB lineage: Bacteria > Actinomycetota > Rubrobacteria > Rubrobacterales > Rubrobacteraceae > JALYGY01. Next base: position 7,906 of record DATACV010000261.1, on the reverse strand, counting down.
GCGCGTCCTGCGAGAGGCGGCGAGCGCTGTGACGCCCGGCGGCCTACTGCTGATCGCCGACCACGCCTCGGTCAACCCCCGGTCGTGGACCGACCCCGAGGAGACGCTGGCCCCGCTCGACCTGAGCCCCGACGAATGGCACACCGAAAGGCTCGAAGCCCGCGAGCGCGAGGCTACCGGCCCGAACGGGCAGAGGAACACCGTTACCGACAACGTTATCGCCGTCAGGCGGCTCGCGCGGTGACCAGCCCGCCTGCTCGCCTCGCAGGCCTCGGAGTCACGACCGCGACCGGCTTCGGAGAACCCTCACCTTCTACGCGGCTGGGTTGATAGCGGCGTCCTACCCCCGAGGCGAGGCGACCATCACCACCACCCCCGCGACGCAGATCGCCGTCCCCAGCAGGTCCCACCTGTCCGGCCTGAACCCGTCCACGACGACCCCCCACAGCAAGGCCAACGCGATGAAGATGCCGCCGTAGGCGGCGTAGACCCGCCCGAACTCGGAGATGGGCTGCAGGGCGGCCACCACCCCGTAGGCCGCGAGGACCAGCGCCCCGAGGAGCGCCCACGCCAGGGGCTTGTGCTCGCGCATCCACCCCCACACCAGGTAGCCGCCCCCGATCTCGCACAGCCCCGCCGCCACGAACAAGCCGCCGATGACGAGCAGCCGCGCCATCCCGCACCTCCCGGTAGACTGCGTAGCACCGAAGCAGAGTGTAACCACCCCCGTCGAGAGGAGGCCGTGGAGCGTGCCAGAGGAGAACAAGGACATGGTGAGGCGCCTGGTCGAGGCCATCAACGCGGGGGAGGAGGAAGCGGCCCTAGAGGAACTGTTCGCCCCGAGGACAGCGCGCAGGGTGAAGCGGCTGTTCGCAGAGTTCCGCTCGGTCTTCCCCGACTGGCGCGAGGAGATCGTGGAGCTGGTCGCGGAGCGGGACACGGTGGCGGGGCGCTTCCGGTGCTCCGGCACGCACCGGGGCGAGTTCCTGGGCGAGGCCCCCACGGGCAAGCGCATGGAGGTGGAGGAGGTCTTCTTCCTGCGGGCGGAGGGGGGTAGGTTCGTGGACTTCTGGGCGCTGGAGGACAGCCTGGGCAGGATGCGGCAGCTCGGCCTCCTACCGCCGGGAAGCTGAACGTCGGAGAACACCGACTTCCGCGCACTCGGGTGAATAGCGTAGGATGCCCCGGTGGTCGACTTCCCCGTCTCTGGTGTCGAGATCAACCCCCTCCTTCCCCTGGTCGTATCCTTCATGGTCTCCGCGCTTACGGCCCCCGCTGGGGTGTCAGGGGCGTTCCTGCTGCTGCCGTTCCAGGTGAGCGTGCTCGGCTTCACCAGCCCCGCCGTGAGCCCCACCAACCTCGTCTACAACATCCTCGCCACGCCGGGGGGCGTCTACCGCTACGTGAGAGAGGGGCGGGTGGTGTGGCCGCTGGCGTGGGCGGTGATGCTCGGCACGCTCCCCGGAGTGTTCGTGGGGGCGCTCTTGAGGGTCACGGTGCTCTCGGACCCCGACGTCTTCGAGGTATTCGTCGGGTTGGTGCTGCTGTACTTCGGGGCGAGGCTGCTTTACGGGGTTATCCGGACTAGCGGAGTCGGCACCGCAGACTCGCCGGACGGTACGGGTCGAGTCGGGGCTATCCGAGCATCCTTGCGCCGCGTCGAGTACGGCTACGGAGGCATGACTTACACCTTCCGCACAACGGGCGTGTTCGCCCTGTCGCTGGCAGTCGGAGTGGTGGGCGGCATCTACAGCATCGGGGGCGGCTCGATCATCGCGCCGTTCCTGGTGACCGTGTTCGGGTTGCCAATCTACACCGTGGCGGGGGCAACGCTCATCGGGACGTTCGTGACCTCGGCGGCGGGGGTGGTCTTCTACGAATTGCTGGCGACCACGGACCTCGGAGCGCAGATGCCCATAGCCCCGGACTGGCTGCTAGGCCTTACGCTAGGCGCCGGTGGCCTGGCCGGTACCTACGTGGGGGCGAGGCTGCAAAGGTACGTACCGGAGAGGTTAATGCGCGTAGTCCTCGGGACGCTGGTCACGCTACTGGCGATCCGCTACATCCTCTAACAAGCGGAACGCTGGCTCTGTGTGCCAGGATCGCCGATCTCTTGACACATCAGAAGCATTCAATTAATCTGTTTAATATATGAATAACTCGACACACAGGGAGTTCAAGGATCGGCTGTTCGAGCAGTTCGCCAGGATCGGCAAGGCCCTGGCGAGTCCCAAGCGCCTGGAGATACTGGATCTCCTGGCTCAGGGCGAGCGCACGGTCGAGGAGATCGCGAGGGAGACGGCGGTACCCACAGCCAACGCCTCTCAGCACCTTCAGGTGCTCAAGGGCGCAGGGATGGTCGCCTCGCGCCGTGAGGGGCTCTACGCGTACTACCGGCTGGCCGACGAAGGCGTGTTCCGGACGTGGCAGGCCGTCCGCGCCCTCGGGGAGTCGCGCCTGGCCGAGATCGACCGGGTGGTGGAGACCTACCTGGAGGACAGGGAAGCGCTGGAGGCCGTGGATGCAGAGGCCCTTATGGAACGCCTTAGCGATGGGAGCGCGGTCGTCCTCGACGTTCGGCCGGGGGAGGAGTACAGGTCCGGTCACATCCCCGGCGCGCTCTCCGTGCCCGTGGACACCCTGGAGGCTGCCTTGCAGACGCTTCCCAAGGACAAGGATATCGTCGCCTACTGTCGGGGGCCGTACTGTGTGTTCTCCGACGAGGCGGTGCGGTTCTTGCAGGTCCGCGGCTACCGAGCGAGCAGGCTTACGGAGGGGTTCCCCGAGTGGCGGGCGGCAGGCTACCCGATCGAGTCGTAGAGGCAAGCATTGCTGCAGAGAGCAGCCCGGAAAGAGGCAGGGTAACCGCCAGAGAGTGAGGAGAGCCGATGAGCGACGTAGCAGGAGAACACCTGGCCCTCGACGTGGACGTCTTGCGAGAGGCGATCAGGGAGGAGTACGCCGAGGTCGCCTCCGACCCGCAGAAGGGCTTCCACTTCCATACAGGCCGACCCCTGGCCTGCATACTGGAGTACGCCGACGAGTGGCTGGAGGGCATCCCCGAGACCTCCATCGAGTCCTTCGCCGGTACCGGCAACCCCTTTAGCCTGGGACTACCGCGCCCGGGCGAGAAGGTTCTGGACCTGGGCTCGGGCGCCGGGATGGACAGCCTGATCGCCGCCAGGATGGTTGGCCCCGACGGGCGTGTGATCGGGGTCGACATGACCCCGGCGATGCTGGAGAAGTCCCGGCAGGCCGCCAGACAAGCGGGCCTTTCGAACGTGGAGTTCCGCGAGGGCTACGCCGAGGACCTGCCGGTGGAAGATGGGTGGGCTGATGTGGTCATCTCCAACGGCGTGCTCAACCTCATGCCGGACAAGGCCGCCGCCCTGGAAGAGATGGATCGGGCGCTAACGTCTGGTGGTCGGCTGCAGATGGGAGACATCCTGGTGCAGCGAGCCGTGCCGGAGGGCGCCAAGCGCAAGATCGACCTCTGGACCGGGTGAATAGCCGGGGCTCTGCTGGAGGCAGAGCTAGAGGCCACGGTCGTGGCGGCGGGCTTCGTGGACTTCGAGATCACCTGGCGCAAGGACGTCTTCGGCGGCGCCCCGCAGGCCGGTAGCGCGGCAGACTTCGGAACCCTGGGCATCAACTTCAGGGCCCGCAAAGCCAGAGACGAGAAGGAGCTGGCGACCGCCCTGGCGGCTCTAAGCTGCGAGATCCCGATCAGCGCTACTGGAAAGGAGGGTGAATGACCCGCACCTCCATCGACGTCGAGTCCTTGAGGGGGATGCTCGAGCGGGGCGAGCCCGTCACCGTGCTCGACGTCCGCCCGGAGGACCAGCGCACCGAGTGGCGTATCCCTGGCAGCCTCCACTTCGACGCCTACGGGGCGCTCAAGGCGAAGGACCCGAACGCCATGGAGGGGGCGGACGTGCCGGAGGATCGGCCGGTAGTGACCGTTTGCGCTGCGGGCAACAGCAGCGCCGTGGCCGCCGAGCAGCTGAGGGAGCGGGGCTACGAAGCCCTGACCCTGGAGGGCGGCATGAAGTCCTGGAGCCTCGCCTGGAACGCCGCCGAGGCGCCCGTACCGGGGAGCGAGGCTGGCGTGATCCAGGTGCGGCGCACTGGCAAGGGGTGTCTCTCCTACGTCGTGGGCTCGGGCGGGGAGGCGGCGGTGATAGACGCCTCCCTGGAGCCGGAGATCTACCTGGCGCTCGCGCAGGAGCGCGGCTGGCGGATAGTCAACGTCCTCGACACCCACGTTCACGCCGACCACCTCTCCCGCTCCAAGAAGCTGGCGGAGCTTGCGGGGGCCACGCTGCGCATGCCTGCGGGTTCGCCGGTCTCTTACCGGTTCTCTGCACTTGGGGAGGGGGACATTCTGGAGGTCGGGACGGCGCGGATCGAGGCGCTAGAGACTCCCGGACATACCCCCGAGAGCACGAGTTACCTCCTGGACGGCAGGGCGCTCTTTACCGGGGACACGCTGTTCCTCGAGTCGGTCGGTCGCCCCGACCTGGGGACCACCCGGGCGGAGGCCGAGAAGAAGGCGCGTGCGCTGCACGGATCGTTGCGGCGCCTGCTCGACCTCGATCCCGGGACGCTCGTCCTGCCAGGGCACACGAGCGAACCCATCCCGTTCGACGGGGAGCCGGTCTCCGCCGCGCTCGCGGAGGTGCGCGAGAACTCTCCGCTGCTGCGAGAAGGGGTGGAGGGCTTCGTCGAGAGGATCGCGGGCCGCGTCCCCCCCGCGCCGGAGAACCACGAGCGCATAGTGGAGCTCAACAGGGCCGGGGAGCTACCCGAGGGCGACCCCACCGAGCTCGAAGCCGGCGCCAACCGCTGCGCCGTAGGCTAACGGTCGGTGACCACCGGAGGAGTCCCGCCGGGCCCGGCCGTCCGGCTGGGTCTCAAGGAGAACCGGCGACAGTTCGCGCTGCTGGTCGTGGTCAACGCCTTCGTCGGCGGCATGATCGGCCTGGAGCGCACCGTCGTGCCGCTCGTCGGCTCCGAGGAGTTCGGGCTGGTCCTGAGGACGGCCATCTTCTCGTTCATCGTCTCGTTCGGGGTCGTCAAGGCCTGCTCCAACCTCCTCTCCGGGTCCCTGGCCGACAGCATCGGCAGGAAGAAGGTGCTCGTGGCCGGGTGGATCGTGGGCGCGCCGGTGCCTTTCATGATAATGCTGGCGCCCTCGTGGGGCTGGATCGTCGCCGCCAACGCCCTGCTCGGCGTCAACCAGGGCCTCGCGTGGTCGATGACGGTGCTGATGAAGATAGACCTGGTAGGACCCCGGCAGCGGGGCCTGGCGACGGGACTCAACGAGTTCGCCGGCTACCTGGCCGTTGGCCTAACCGCGCTCGCCACCGGCTACCTGGCCTCGGTCTACGGTCTGAGGCCGGAGCCCTTCTACCTCGGGGTAGGCTACGTGGTCCTGGGGCTCCTGATCTCCGTGTTCCTGGTAAGGGACACCGGCGAGTACGTCAGGCTGGAGATGCGGTCCCACCCCCCGGAGCCCAGCCCGTTGACCTTCAGGGAGGTCTTCGCCCTGACCTCGCTCAAGGACCGCAACCTCTTTTCCTGCTCGCAGGCGGGGCTCGTCAACAACCTCAACGACGGCATGAGCTGGGGCGTCTTCCCCATCTTCTTCTCCGCCTTCGGCCTCGGCGTCGAGCGCATAGGCATTTTGAAGGCCGTCTACCCGGCGGTGTCGGGTATCCTGCAGGTCGCGACCGGCCCCATGAGCGACCGCTTCGGGCGCAAGTGGCTGATAGTGGGCGGTATGTGGGTGCAGGCGGCGGGCATCTTCGTGACCGTGATCGGAAGGAGTTTCGGGTGGTGGCTCTGGGGCAGCGTCCTCCTCGGGCTCGGAACGGCGATGGTCTACCCGACGCTCATCGCCGCCGTCTCGGACAATTCCCACGTCTCCTGGCGGGCACGCTCTTTGAGCGTCTACCGCTTCTGGCGGGACCTCGGCTACGCCGTCGGGGCGCTCGCGGCCGGGATCATCGCGGACACCCTGGGAATCTCGTGGGCCATCGGCTCTGTGGGGGCTCTCACGTTCCTCTCCGGGGGTGTGGTGGCGGTAGCCATGCGGGAAAAGCGGCCAGGGCGTACTGGGGAGAAAGGGTGATCGTATCGTGAGAGAGATCGGGGCGAAAGAGGTAAAGGAGTTCTTCGAGCGGGTGGCTACGGACTGGGACACGATGCGCCTCTCCTACTACGATGAGCGTGTCATCGAGAAGATGGCGGACCTCTGCGGGGCGAACAGGGGCATGACCATAGCCGACGTCGGAACCGGAACCGGCTTTGTGGCCGCCGGGCTGGCCCCGCGGGTCGGGCGCGTGATCGGGGTAGACAACTCGCGCCCCATGCTCGACGTGGCGCGGCAGAACCTCGACTCCCTGGGCGTCGGCAACGTCGAGTTGATACGGGGTGACGTGACGGCGCTGCCGCTCGCGGGCGGCTCGGTGGACGCCGCGGTCGCCAACATGGTCCTCCACCACGCCGAGGACCCCGGGTCGATGCTCCGGGAGATAGCCCGCGTGGTGAAGGCGGGCGGCGCGGTTGTCATCACCGATGAGGTGGAGCACCCGCACGAGTGGATGCGCGAGGAGCACGCCGATGTGTGGCTGGGATTCACGGAGGAGCAGATCAGGAGCCTCTTCGACGAAGCGGGCCTACTCGGTCACGGCTACGCCTCGCTCGGAATGCAGTGATGCATCCGCTCCACGACCTCGGGTGAGGTCGCCGACATCGGCATCTTCGCCGCCTGGGGCAGGGTACCCGCATGACGGTGCGCTTCCACGCGGCCCGTACCACTCGAGTGCATGACGTTACCCGGGCGGGGGCACCCACACGTTCGCTACGCCCTGAACCATCCTCTGTTCCTCCTGTACTCGAAACCTGCTCTCGGCCACAGAGTCGGAGAGAACGGCCACGAAAACAGTGAGGAAATTACGGAAGATACGACAACCGGACGTCGAAAGGTCGGAGTACCGTCCTACAGGGAAGCCCTGACCGTAACCGTCGTGCCCTCGCCAGGCGAGCTTTGAACCGCGAACTCTCCGCCCAGAGCTTCGACCCGCTCGCGCATGGCCGAGAGCCCGATGCCGACCCCCGTAGAGCTGGGGTCGAACCCCCTGCCATCGTCGACGACCTCCGCGACCACCGCCTGACCTTCCGTCCCTAACCTCACCTCGATGTTCCGCGCGCCGGAGTGGCGCCTGGTGTTGGTGAGCGCCTCTTGCAGAACGCGCAACAGCTCGACGCTCACCTCCGCGGGCAGCACCTGCGGGAACCCCTTCTCGATCGTCAACTCCGTCTTGCGCCCGGGTGCCCCCCGTCGGTCGTGCTCCACCAGCGACTCGACGGCTAACGTGAATGGTCGCTCCTTCTCGTGCCTCAGGTCGTACATCGCGCTGCGCAGACCAGAGGTCGCCCGTCCGAGGGCTTCGATCTCTTCCTCGAGGTCGACGCCCGACCCCGAGTGCTTGGCCCGCAGGTGGATAAGCCGCAGCGACTGCAGAGCGCCCGAGAGATCCTGGAGCACCACGTCGTGTAGATCCCGCGCTATCCTGCGGCGCTCATCCCTCTGGGTGCGCGCCTCGATCTCCTGCTGGCGCAATCGGTCCCGCTCCTCCCCCGCCTTCTTGCTCTCGGTTACGTCCAGCAAGCCGGCGACCGCGCCGACGAGCTCCCCGTCCGCGTTTTTCAGGGGAGCGGCGCTGACGAGAACGTCGTAGTGGCTGCCGTCGGGCCTTACCATGCGCGCCTCCCTGCCGACGGTCGTCTCCCCTCGCAGGGCCCTGGATATGGACCATTCCTCCCGAGATATGCGGCGGCCATCGGGGTAGTAGGCCACCCCCCACACCTCCGGGGTGCGCTCCAGCGTGGTGCCTTCGGG
>DATACV010000260.1:0-2641 GCA_036258875.1 Rubrobacteraceae bacterium | reverse complement strand
GGTCTGGCGGTACGGGGCGTGGGGACCGCCGACCTCGGGGCCCTCGTCCCAGTCCAGCATGATCCAACGCAGAGAACGCTTGAGCTGCTCGACGGACTCCTCGGTCGAACGCTCGAGGTCGGTGTCCTCTATGCGCACAATGAAGACGCCGCCGTTCTTGCGGGCGAAGAGCCAGTTGAAGAGGGCCGTCCTCACCCCGCCGACGTGCAACATCCCCGTCGGGCTCGGCGCGTAACGGACCCTTATCCTCGCCTTATCCATGCCTAGAAACTAGCACACGACCCACGCCTTAGGAAGCTGACGCCGCCAGCAACGAATCGCTGGCGGCCTCTCGGGGATCTGGTGCAGTTTGCGAAAGGATCGCGTCTCTCGCGAGACATGGCATATAGGCCTTGAGGTTCTTGGATTTTGAGGGTCAGCGAGTAGGGAGAACTCCCGGCCAAGCGCATCCCTAAATGCCCAAGTACCTGAGAACCTCTCGCAACCCGCTCTAGGACGGCGGAAGCCCCGCAGATAGTCCGAAGATTTCGCTCACCCTCGCCAGGGTCTCGGGGTCGCCTTCGACGTCTAGCTTCCCCGCGTCTATGGCGTCGGCCGGTTCTATCCGCCCGGAGACGAGCGAGAGGAAGGTGGCGCGGTCGGTCTCGAGCACCAGGTCGGGCTCGAACGCGGGCCCGTACTGCGGCTCGGATACGCCGCCGTCCACCCGCACGTGGAAGACGTCTTCCCCGACGCGGAACTCGTAGGTCTCTCTGACCCAGCGCGCCGCCTCCGGCCCCATCGTCGCCTTCATCGCCTGCACCGCCCACACGGGCCTGAACGTCTCGCCCGGACGCGGCTCGCCCAGCAAGCCCACGCCCCACCGCGCAAGCCCCGTGAGCACCGGCTCGAGCTCCCGACCCCGCTCCGTCAACTCGTAGACGGCCGACCCAGCAGGCGGCGGCAGCGTCGTGCGCCGCACCAGGCCCTCGCCCTCGAGCTCCTTGAGCCGCCCCGAGAGCAGGTTCGTGCCGATGCCCGGCAGTCCTCCCAGCAGATCCTTGAACCGCTTCGGTCCCGTGAGCAACTCGCGCACGACCAGGAGCGTCCAACGCTCGCCGATCACGTCGAGCGCCCGCGCCATCGCGCAATAGTGCTTGTAGCTGCGCCTGCTCACCATCAAGGAGTCTAACGCGTACGGTCGCTACTCTCAAAACTTTACACGTTGGCTTCGCAAACATATAGTCATTGATTGATTTTGTGTAGTGTCGGACTTGCAACGTTGGTAATGGGGAGGGTATGGGCTGCGTCCTGATGGAGGTTCCGTGCTGGACCTGGTTTAGACTGCGGCGGGTACGTTGGTGGGGGAGGCTTGTCTGAGTGGCGGGTACAGGCTGGCGACGTGGGTAATAGAGAACTGGTCGCGCATGGCGTTGCCCTTCGCGGTGCTGGCGCTGGTCTCGTTGCCCGTCTTCGCGACCGGTGAGAACGCTCCTCCGGTTCTGCTCTCACCCTGTTGCCGGCGTACATGATCCACCAGTACGAGGAGCACGTCTACGGGAGGTTCGTCGAGTTCTTCAACGAGACGGTGGGGAGGGGACGCAACGCTTCGCGGCCCGGCGATCCGCCGCGCGTCTAACGGTCCCGGCGTGCGAATGGCCCGAATTGTGCAGCCGCGCTACGCACAATGACCGATTGCGTCTCGCCAGCGGCATGCGAAGATAGTGGCGAGGACGCAGGCGGACCGGGTCGCGCTACATTGCCTCCGGCAAGCACCCCGGGGGTGCTCCTCTTCTCGGTCGCATCCAGCACTACGTTGAGGCCGGTCCGCTCCCTCGTTGCCCGGGCCGGCGGCTTTCTCCTCAAATTTCCTTTCTCGGCCGCCGGCCCCGGGATCTACGCCGAGCGTTGGGCCAGCCAGTCGGCGAGGTGCGGCCAGAGCTTCCTCTTCGCTACCGGGCCGGCCATCAGGCCCACGTGCCCGGCGGCCAGCGCGAGGAACTCCTTGTCCCGGCTGCCGAGGAGGTTCATCGCGGACTCGGCCTGGGGGAGAGGGCAGATCAGGTCCTCCTCCCCGGCGACGCTCAGCAAGGGAACGCGCACGTCCTGGAGCTCGACGCGGCGCCCGCGCAGCGCGAGCTCGCCCCGCGCGAGCCTGTCGTGCCGGTAGAAGTCCAGCACCCAGCTTCGGAACGCCTCGCCGGGGAACGGCACGCCGTCGTCAACCCACTCGCTCGCGGCGAGAAACGAGTCGGTGAATGCCTCGCGCGCGAGTTGGGCGGGCTCGACCTCAGGACGCTCGGCGGCCGCTCCGGCCAGGCGCCGCCCGCTCCCGAACAGGTCGGTGGCCGGCACGTTGCCGAAGGCTTCGACCACGGGGTCGGGGTCGAAGAACCTCTCGCTGGTCAACGGCTTGAACAGCCCCCGCACCTCCTCCGAGGCGAAGCCGACAGGCGTGGCGAGGAGCACCAGGTTTCTCAGCGGTTCGTCGGGGAAGAGGGAAGCGTACATCGCCGATATGGTCCCGCCCATGCAGTAGCCGAAGAGGGTGAACTCCTCGGAACCGGAGATCCTCATCACCTTCTTGGCAGCCCGCGGCAGGTAGTCGAGGACGTAGTGCTCGAAGGAGAGGTCCCTGTCCTCGTCTCCTGGGATACCCCAG
>DATACV010000259.1:0-5134 GCA_036258875.1 Rubrobacteraceae bacterium | reverse complement strand
CTGCTTACCTGCGCGGATAAGAGTGGACCCGAGGGGAGTTGAACCCCTGGCCTCCGCCATGCGAGGGCGGCGCTCTCCCAACTGAGCTACGGGCCCGCGAGATCTCGAAAAATCCTAGCAGTTGATGCCCGGATTGCAAGGTGGGAAGCGGTAGAGGTCGCCGGGTGCCTGCCGCGCATCGCCTCCTCTACCCTCCGGCGTCGCCGGACCGGTAGACTTTCGCATCAAGGTGTCGGACAACGCGGGCGGGGTGACCGGGATGACGGAGAAGATGGTGATCGAAGGCCAGGTGAGGTGGAGCGAAGGCGACGCGGTCCACTACGGGGGTCTCGAGGTCAGGCGGAGCGACCAAGAGGCCTGGGAGGAGGTGGGGGACCTGCTGGCGGAGGGGTTCGTCAAGCCCGAGGGGGAAGAAGAAGGGTGGCGCGGCTGGTTCGGCCCGGCGGACCTCGGCCGGCTCAGGATCACCGTGGAGCGGGTCGGGGAGTGAGGGACAGGGTCCTGGTGCTCCTCGCCGGACCCTCGAGAAGATGCGTTCCCGGAAGTCTGGCCGCCAACGTTCTTTCGTGTTTTTTCATATCCCTTAACCCGCCTCTTGCGGCGCTGTTATACGGAGAGAGTAAACAGATAGTTGAAACCCGCGACTCCGGTAGGGTGTGGCAGGGAGAGTGAGCGGAAGCTCGTGTGGGGTGAGACGATGATGACCTGGAGAGTCCTGGTCCTGTTGGCCGCAGTCTCGGCCACCCTCCTGCTCGGTGGATGGGCATGGCAGGTCAGGGGGCAGCCGGCGGAGGGTGAAGACGGCGGACGCGGCGGATCGGAGACCGTGACGCTCAGGATCGCCGGCGACGACGGAACGCGCTTCGCGGGCGCATGTTCGGTCGGGGATGACGAGCGCGACATCGGCGGTCGGGTGCCGCAGAGCTTCGAGTACGACCTCCAGGGCGGCGAGCTCGCGTGCGAGATCAGGGCCGATCGAGCCAGCGGCGAGCTCAGGGTCGTGCTGAGGGACGAGAACACCCGCTCCGTGCACCGGTCCGTAGGCGGGGGCGAGAGCGTAATAAGGTTCGTTTACGAGGAGGGCAGCTTCTCCTCGATATCCTCATCCTCTTCGCAAATGATGAGCACCACCACGCACGGTAGCTCGACCTCCCTTACGATGAACGAGGACGATCAGGAGAGAGGCGGCGACCGGAGGAGCCTCGCGGATCGTATACGGGAAGAGGTGGACAACCGCCTCGAACGGACCATGCCCTGGCTCCGGGACTGAGCTATGCCTCACCGGAGATAGGGGATGCCGGTGATCTGGTAGCGTACAACCGAAGGCCGACGGACCCAGCAAGACCGTGCGGACAGGGTGGTCGGCTCGGTGGCCTCCGTGCTGGGGATGCTAGACCTGTAATAGGCCCTGGCGCTCACGAGCTTCCAGAGGGCCAACGGCCTTCCCGAGACCCCGAATGTGCTGACCATCCACGACGTAAACACTGAGACGATCCACGCGCTTGCGGCGCAGCTAGGTGATGGCGTGTTCTGGCCTCCTCTTGCGTAGCGGCGGCTCGTCGCCGTGATAGCCGGTGCCTGCCGACTCCTTGCGAGGCCGCGGGGCCTTCTTCCTAACTCACGATAGGTCCCAACCCCTGAACCTGGCCTGTGGCCCCCATTCGAGGTACGAGAAGTGCAGGTGAAACTCGTGTTTCGGATCCGATCCGGGTGGTCCTGGCGGCGCGGGCCTGAAATTCTCCTCGAACGTCTGGGGGTCGCGGACGTACATCCTGTTCTGCCAGATGCACCACCATACATCTGGAGGACGCGGATCGTTGAAGAGCCGATCGTAGACCCGTTGGCCAAGATCCTCGCCGATCGGATCCCCGCGGCCACCATGGCCCCACACATCAAATGAGAGGTGTTCCCTCGGGAACGCCGGAGGATGCTTCAGGTAGGTAGTGACCCAGATCTTTCCGCGGAAGTCCTTGGCGTTCACGAGCCGGTGAGCACGCCTGCTCACGCGCGCCACCCACTCGTAATGTGTTGGGAAATCCCGGACGTATTGCACGTCCGGGTCGCCGTCTTTGCCCAAGCCCTTTCTTAAGATGATTCTCTCGGCCATCCTCTACGACATCTCCATAGCCTCAAAAATCTCTGGGCAATTCCCAGCGTCTCAACAGGTTACCAGCATAGTCCTTGAGCGGCTCACAAACCGGGGTACAACCCGGCTTCCGTGCGCAAGCGCTTGAGACCCTCGGCGACAATGCCTGCGATAGCGTCGGGGTGCAACACAGCTTACAATGCCTGGGTTCGGGAAAGGGGAAAAAATAGAAGATCGGACCTTGCTCGACGTAGTCCGCCGGCGCTACGGCGCGACTGCAGACCCTGACTCAGACGCTGGCCGCATCCTCGGCGCGCTGGTCCCACGGCCGCCGTTCGCCGATCCCGACCTCGAGGGCGAGGCCGCTCTTTCGGAGCTGACTCTCGTCCCGGTCCCCGGTGGCGTCTCCGTCCGGGCCGCCGGCGGCTCCGATGTAGTGGTCCTCGGCGTGCCTGCTGGTCCCACCCACTTCGCCATCACGCCGCCCGACGCGGCCAACCCGGCCGCGTCGGTCGAGATCACTCTCTTCGCGGCGACGGTGCCGCTCTCGCCACCGCTGCGGGCCGCCCAACTGAGTCCAGAGGGGACGCCGCTTGAGGCGGTCGGCGACGTGACCCTCCACCTGCCGGCCCTCCTCCTCGTCGTCACGACCGGAGCCCCGGCCGCGCCGGCGACAGCGCGGCTGGCGCCGGCCGAAGGAGCGTCTGGTGGTCTCGATGTCTCGATGATCCCGTCCTTAGCCTTGATCGGATCTGGCACGGCGGTCGGTCTCGGCTTCGAGCAGGCAACCTTGGCGCTGGATGATCCCGCCGGCCCAGCCGTCCTGGTGCCGGAACTGGAGCTCTTCGTCGCGCCTCCGGGGCTGGAAACACTGGCGATGCGGGGAGGCGGGAGCGGACTGCGGATCGAGTTCGGGGACGGCGGTCTCTCCGGCGACTTCACGCTCGCCCTGGCCGAGGGTACTCCGCCCGCACACCCGGCTTTCTTGCGCAATCTCGACTGCCGGCTGCGTCTGCATCGCTCCGCCGTTACGCTGGCCGAGATCTCCGGCGAGATCGACCTGAGTGGGGAGATCGAGCGTCGGCTCGGCGGTGCCCTCGAGGACACGGATGCGGGACCCATCGACTTCGTCCTCAGCTTGACGCTCGATGGCGGGTGGCGCGTAGCGCTGTCGCTGTCGAGCCAGGGGAGCCAGACCTTTCTCTGGCGCACCGGGCAGCCCGGTGGCACCGGGACCGACCCGTTGCGCAACACGCTCGGTGCCTACGCCGTCTTCGCGCCGCTCCTCGCTCCCAACCTGCCGGGGGCAGGCTCGAGTGGTTACGTCGACCTCGCACTCGGGGCAGGTGCGGCGGGGGGGCTGGTCGCGGCCGGCCTGGTCCGCACCGTCTCGGTGACCCTCTTCGGCGGTGAGCTCGTCGTCCGCGAGTCGGCGCCCGGGGTGCTCGACGGCTTTCTCTTCTTCGACCTGGAGACGGAACTGCATCTCACGGCCGATCCGCTACTCAAGACGCGCCGCCCCCTGAAGGTCCGCCACAAGGCGATCGGCCTGAGGCTCGACTTCGGCGCAAACGATGCCGACCCGGAGCTACGGCCGGTTTTCGACCCGGGTCGTGGCTTCGGCTTCGACCTGAGCGACCCCGGCGCCTTCGAGGTACCCGGCCCGCTCGGCGAGATCGTCCAGCCCGAAGGGGCGCGGATGGCCCGCCAGAACCCGCTCGTCTTCGAGACCGACCTGGCGCTCAAGGCGGACCTCGGCGTGGTGGCCGTCGACAGGTCGACCGTCCGGGTCCCGATCGCCCCGGCCGGACCGCCGACCATCACCGCCCTCGGCGCCCGCGTCGACGTCCCAGGCGCTCTGTCGGGCAGCGGCTACCTCCAGCTCAACCCGACCGGCTTCGCCGGCATCCTCGACGCATCGCTGACGCCGCTGGGGGTGCGCGTCGAAGCCGGCCTGGCGATCGAGAAGGCCCACGACGACGCGCTGAACGAGGACGTGACGGCGGTCCTGACGACCCTCGGCGTGGAGCTGCCGATCCCGATCCCGCTCGCCAACTCCGGGCTCGGCCTCTTCGGCTTCCTTGGCCTCTTCGCGATGCACTTCCGGCGCAGGCAGCTGCCGCCGATGACGGCGCTGGAGTGGTTCGTTCGCCAGGACTTCGCCGATGGGAACGCGACCAAGATCGAAGCGTGGAACGCGCAGGCCCACCAGTGGGCCCTCGGGCTCGGCGCGGTGCTCGGCACGCTTGAAGGCGGCTTCATCATCCACGCCAAAGGGATGGTGGTAATCGAGGCACCGGGTCCGCGCCTCCTTATCCTGATGAACGCTGATCTCCTGAGCAAGCGTCCCGAGACAAAGGGCAGAGAGACCGGGACGTTCCTGGCGCTGATCGAGATTGACCCCGCACGCGGGCTGACGATCGGCATCGTGCTCGACTACAACAAGCTCGAGCCGCTCCTCGCGGTGCGCGTCCCGGTCGAGGCCTTCTTCGACTTCAACCGGGAGGAAAACTGGCACCTCGACGTCGGCGCCATCCCGGGCGGCAGCCCACCGAAACTGCCGGCCTCGGTTACTTTCTTCAACCGGCTGCGTGCCGAGGGGTACCTGCTTATCCACGGCAACGGCATCGACGACTTCCCGCTCGGTAAGTTGCAGGGCCTGTCGGTCGCGGCCGGGGTGCGCGCGGCGCTGACGTGGGGGCCGAAGGAGATCGGTCTCTACCTCGAGGTCGCCGCCGAGGCCGACGTGGGGATCAGCTTCAAGCCGTTCCTGATCCTCGGGAAGTTAAAACTCAGCGGCGAGCTGCACCTCTTCATCGTAGGCGTCGAGGCCTCGGCTTCAGCCGAGGTGAAGATCACGGAGAACACCTTCTTCGTCGAGGCCGAGGTCTGCGGCAGGGTCGACTTTTTCTTCTTCGACGTCGAGGGGTGCGTCTCCCTCGAGCTGGGCAGAGAGCCGCAGCAGCTCCCGCCCGCCGAGCCCTTGCTGCGGGCGGTTTCGCTCCACAGCCGCTCCCCCGCGCTCCTCCCCGGGAGCGCCGTCGACCG
>DATACV010000258.1:0-5075 GCA_036258875.1 Rubrobacteraceae bacterium | reverse complement strand
CCGGGGAAGAGTTCATTAACCCTATTAATAAGGTTGAGACTTTTGCCTTCGACCGCGAGGTGAGGGGTGCCGAGCGTGATCAGTTGCGACACGCGCCGGTGACCTGAGTAGCGGCGTCCGCCGAAGGGGGGGTCTCCGCCGAGGTAGAGGCGGCACGCGATGCCGCCGATGGAGTGTCCGAGGAGGATGGCTCTGTCCGACTCGCTCTCCAGGAGCGCCTTGTCCACGACGCTGGCCACCGCGAAGACGAGCTGGCCGTAGCCGCGGAGGCGGCCGAGCAGCCAGTCCAGGGGTGTGAGTGGGACCGTGTAGACCGCGGAGCCCGATATCTCCCGCAGGACCTGCGCGAGGCTCCGGTACCTCCCCGGCCACGACGCCAACCCGCCGACCAGCACTATGGGATCTTGTGCCATAAGTGAGAGTATAAACGCCCTGCCCCGCCGGGCCGACGGCATCGGGCTAGCGCAGCGCCTCTAGCGCCGTTCGCACCGAGTCGTCGAGGACGGCCCGGTCCACCCCTGCCCGCGCCAGGACCCTGACGCCGTGCAGGGTGTTCACCAGGAAGCGGGCCAGGGCTCTGGGGTCCTTGTCGGTGGGGATATCGCCGGCTGCCCGCCCGCGCACGAGCGCCTTCTCGAAGGCGTCCTCCGTGCGCCCAACGTAGCGCGATATCCTCGCGGCCACCTCCGCGTCGTGCGGCGCGAGCTCGACAGCGGTGTTCGCGAGCAGGCAACCGCGCCGCGGCTCGTAAGAGACGAGCCCCTCGATGGTGGTCTCGAAGAGCCGCCTTATGCCCTCCATGCTCGAGGAGGAGTCGGCCAGGATCTCGTCCGCCCGCGAGACGCGCGTCTCCTCGAAACGGTCGAGGGCCGCCAGGAACAGCTCGCGCTTGTCCCCGAAGGTGCCGTACATGCTCCCGCGTCCGATACCCATCTCTTCGAGGAGGTCCTGCACCGAGGTCGCCTCGTACCCCCGGCGCCAGAAGAGGTCCATGGCGCTCTCCAGCGCCCTCTCCGGCTCGAACTCCTTGGTCCTGGCCATCCCTCTCCTCAGCCGGCCCTCGTCGCAGCGGCGTACGCCGGCGCGGCCTTCTCGACTATCGGCCAGTGCAGCGCAGCGGCGAGCACGCCGAGCAGCACGCTCGCCCACCACACGGGGGCGTAGCTGCCGGTCTGCTCGTAGGCGACCCCGCCGAGCCACACCCCCAGGAAAGCGCCTACCTGGTGGCTCAGGAAGACGAACCCGAAGAGCGAGCCCAGATTCCGGGTCCCGAACATCACGGCCACCAGACCCGACGTAAGCGGCACTGTCGAGAGCCACAGGACGCCTATCAGCGCTGCGAACGCCAGCACCACCGGCGTCGAGGGCGGCAGCGTGACGAAGAGCGCTATCACCGCCGCCCTGGAGAGGTAGATTCCCGCGAGCAGCTTGCGCTTGCTCATCTTGCCGCCGAGAACCCCGGCACCGTACGACCCCACGACGTTGAAGAGCCCGATGAGCGCGATCGCCCACGCTGCGAGCCCAGGTCCGACACCGGCGTGCGCCCCGTGCGCGTGCGAGTAGGACGCGGCGTCGGAGAGGTGGGCCGGCAGGTGGGTGCTGATGAACGCGATGTGGAACCCGCAGACAAAGAACCCGGCCACGAGCAGCAAGTAACTCCCGTGCCCGAAGGCTTCGCGCACCGCCTCGCGCGCCGGGAGCCCGGGCTCGGTGATGCCCGGAGAATCCCCGGCCGAAGGGCTCTTGAGCGCCACCGCGAGCACCGGCACGGTCGCGCCGAAGCACGCCAGCAGCACGAGCGCCGTCGCCCAGCCGTACGAGCTGATAAACGCCTGCCCCACGGGCGCGAAGACGAATTGCCCAAGCGAGCCAGCCGCGGTCGCCAGCCCCATCGACCACGAGCGCCGATCCGGGGGTACCAGCCGGCTGAAGGCCGCTATCACGATCGTGAAGGAGCCGCCCGACAGACCGAGCCCGACCAGGACCCCGGCCGTCAAATTCAGCGCGAGCGGCGTGTCGCTCACGGCCATGAGCCCAACCCCGAGGGCATAGATAGCGCCGCCCACGGCGAGCACCCGCGCCGCGCCGTAGCGGTCGGCGACCGCCCCCGCTACGGGCTGTCCAAGGCCCCAGAGGATGTTCTGGATCGCGATGGCCAGCGCGAACACCTCCCGGCTCCAGTCGCGCCCCTCCGATAGAGGCTCGACGAACAGCCCGAAGCTCGTCCTCACGCCGAAGGTGATAAGGGAGATCAAACACCCGCAGACGATCACGACCAAAGGTGCCCGCCACCAAGCCCCACCTGCCGCCGACCGCTCGATCCCCAACCAACCCACCTCCGCTCGCCCGCACACCCGGTAGAGCCCCGTCGCTCGAGGCCGGCCCAGTATACGGTTATTGGAACGATTGGTCAAATATAAGCGGGCGAGCAAGAGCCAGCAGGGCGGAATCTGGCGGCTACAGCACCGGGAGGAGCCCTATCCGGGCTTCCATCACTCCCCAGGCCGAAGCTGAAAGCTGAGAGCGAAGCCGGGCCGAAGCGTGCTGAGAGCCTGCAAAGCAGGCGTGCTGGAGGCGGCGAAGCCGGAGCGCCTCAGGCGAGTATCGATTCGAGGCCGTCGAAGACGAACTGGACGGCGAGGGCGGCGAGAAGGACGCCGAGGACGCGGGAGAGGACGTTGGCGCCGGTCTCGCCGAAGAGGCGCATGATCCGGGGCGAGAGTAGGAGGGCGACGAGGGTGATGAGCAGGACAACGAGGAGCACGCCCACGAACACGGCGGTCCCCGCCAGGTCCCTGCCGCCGGTATAGAGGAGGACGGTGGTGATGGCGCCGGGGCCTGCGAGCAGCGGGATCGCGAGCGGGAAGACCGAGATGTCGTGCTCGTAGGAGATCTCCTCCTGTTCGCGCACGGTACGCGAGCGCAGGCCCGTCGGGCTCGCGAAGATCATGTCCAGCGAGAGCAGGAAGAGGAGCACACCGCCGGCCGTCCGGAAGGCGGGGAGCCCGATCCCCAGGGCGCCGAGCAGCGCGTCGCCCACGAGCGCGAAGATCAGGAGTATGACCGCGCCGAGTATGGTGCCCCGGATCGCCGCCTCCCGCTTGCGCTTCGCGGGGTAACCCCTGGTCAGCGCCGCGAAGATCGGGGCGAGCCCCAGCGGGTCCACCACCACTAGCAGCGTTACGAACGAGTTGAAGACTAGCTCGAGCACGTTCCAACTCTACCGCGTCTCGGTGAAGGCTCGCCATCGCCCCCGCGTTGCGCGCGCCTTCTCGAAAGTCCTCGCCTCAGGTCTGCGCACGGTGCCACCGTAGCGCTCGCGGGTCTCGGCGGAGAGGGCCTCGATGACCTGGGTTACCGTGGCCGGTAGGTCTCCTGTGCTGTCGCGCCGGAAGGGGAGGCCGAGGGCGCCGTAGAACCTCTCCAGCACGGGTACGAGCTCGCCGGTCTGTGTGACCAGGATCAGGGCCTCCAGGCGGGCGGCGCGGCGCGTCACCCTCTGGGCGAGCCCGGCGTGCTTGACGCCCTGCGGGCCGCCGGAGCGGACGGAGTGTGCGCCCGGGCAGAACTCGCCCTCGACCTCGCCGCCCTCCGCTGCGACGCCGAGGCGTCGCAGGGCGGCGGCTACGAGGTCCACGCCCCCGGCGTAGCGCTCGTAGAGGCCGTGGCGGAGGTCCTGGACGGGGAAGGTCAGGGAGAAGGAGATCGAACCCTCGTTCGCCGCCACCGCCCCGCCGCCCGAGTTGCGTACCAGAACGGGGAACCCGAGGCTCTCCGCCGCTCTCGCGGCCTCGGGGAAGCCGGGCAGGCGTGTCTCCGGCCTCGTCGCCCCGACGTAGCGCGAAGAGGTCCACACGAGGGCGGTCGGGCCGCGCTCGCCCGAGGCAACCTCCTCGAGCAGCGCCTGCTGCAAGCCGAAGCCGTCTTCGGGGTTGTCGAGGCGCTCCGCGAGCAGGGTCTCCACGCCGCCAAGATACCATCCCCGGAGCCGTGAACTCCTTCGGTGCGGGAAGAGGGCACGGCGCCAAGACCTAGCAACCGACCCGGACTGCCCGAATGGCGGATAGGCTAGCCCCGGAGCTTTCTTGGCAGAGGCGAAGAACGACCCGCGACAGACCGCGCGGTTTGGGCCCTGGCTTTACGCCGCCTCAAACGGTATTAAGATAGCAGCCTGGTATGGACGCCGGAGAACGAGCGCTGCGACGGAGGACCATGACGCCGGAGGAGACGACCAGCCCGTGGCGGACCGTCTCGTCGAGGCGAGTCTACGAGAACCCCTGGATCTCCGTTCGCGAGGATCGGGTCCTCCGCCCGGATGGCAATCCGGGCATCTACGGCGTCGTGCACTACAAGAACGTCGCCGTCGGGGTCCTCGCCATCGAGGACGACCACGTCTACCTCGTGGGCCAGTACCGCTACCCGCTCGAGATGTACTCCTGGGAGATCCCCGAGGGCGGCTGCCCGCAGGGAGAGGAGCCTTTGCGTGCCGCCCAGCGCGAGCTCAAGGAGGAGACCGGGCTCGAAGCTGCGAGTTGGCAGAGGCTCGGGGAGGCGTACCTGTCGAACTCCGTGGCTGACGAGTACGCGGTGTGGTTCGTCGCGACCGGGCTCGCGGCCGGCGAGGGGAGGCCCGAGGGCACGGAGAGGATCAGCGTCCGCCGCGTGCCGCTGCGCGAGGCGCTCGAGATGGCGCTTGACGGCGGGATCACCGACGCCCTCAGCATCGTCGCGCTCACGAGCTACGCCCTGAAGCACGGCGTGGGATGAGAGGCTCGCCTTCGAGAGCCGGGGCGGGACCTTGAGGGTGCTTGCCCTCGCGGGCGGGGTCGGCGGCGCGAAGCTCGCCGCCGGCCTCGAAGCCGTGCTCGCCCCGGGAGAGCTCTCGGTGGTCGTGAACACCGCCGACGACTTCGACCTCTGGGGTTTGCGCATCTGCCCCGACCTCGACACCGTCATGTATACCCTCGCCGGGGTCGCCAACCCCGAGACCGGCTGGGGGATCAGCGACGAGACGTTCGATTCTCTGGCGATGCTCGCCCGCTACGGCGAGGACACCTGGTTCAAGCTGGGCGACA
>DATACV010000257.1:0-8947 GCA_036258875.1 Rubrobacteraceae bacterium | reverse complement strand
GACGCCGACTGAGGAGCGGGAGCCGGCGTCGGCCGTTCCGCCGGTCGAGGTAGCGGGGAGGGGGCGGGTTCCCGCCCGGCAGGGCTCTTAACTTTTCTCTGTAGCGTCTTCCTTGTAGCGGTCTCTTTCTCCGGTACGGGCTCGCTCAACCGGATGTCCATGCCGGTGACGCCTCCTTCGTGCTCCTCGATCTCGATCTCCGCTTCCCTATCCCCGTGGAGGACCAGGAACGTCCACTCATCGTCGTAGAACTCCGCGTTGGCGACCTCCCATCCCTCGGCCCGGAAGACGCCGCGATAATAGCCGCGGACGGCGTCGAGCCCGTCGCGGGTGAGGTACCTCGCGCGGATGGTCTCAAGGCCTCCTCGCTGCCCACGGCTGTACTCGACGCGCACCGAGCCAGGGTAGCGGGGCAGGCCGGAGAGATTGCTCCCCGGCGCGTCTTCGGATGGCACGCGGGCCGCGGGCTCAGGGCTTCGAGAGGCTACCTGCTCGTGTGTCGAGTCGGGCTGCGTGACCCTCCCGGGCTGCTGGGCGTACGAGCCGCAACCGGCCAGATACCCTGCCATAACCAGCATCAGGGCGAACGAGACCAAGGTTGCGCGGGAGATGGTCAGCTCTCTTTCTCCTCATAGGTTGCTCCGCGGCTGGCGCCGTGACCGTCTATGTGAATTCTGAACACACCGGGTTAGAGACAAGTTAAGGGAAGATTAGATTGTTCTCATCTAGTATTCCCTGGCTCCTGGCGCGGCGGAGCCGCGTTCTGTGCGAACATTCCGCTGTAAGGTCCGGGCGTCGGTGTACGCTCGAGAACCCGAGGAGGGAGATCCGTGGGGACGCGGCATCAGCGAGGCGGTCGGTCTGACCACCGGGCCTTCCCCCGCTGGCCGGCTGGCCTGGCCCTCCTGGCCGTCGGCGCGCTGTACGCCGTGATCTCCGACGGCCTCACCTTCGGCCCGAGGGTGTTCGTGTTGGGGCTGGTGGCCGTTTTGCTAGTGCCGCTCATGACCGCGCACCTGCGGGGCAGGCACCGCGCCGCGCGCTGGCTCGGCCTCGTGGTCGTCGGCTTCGTCACCCTCGCCGTCGTCGTGAGCACGTTCCTCCTGGTCACGTCGGCGCTGGGCAGGGGGACGTCCGCGCCCGCCTTGCTAAGGGACGCGGCCCTGCTCTGGGGCATCAACGTGGCCACCTTCGCGGTCTGGTACTGGGAGACGGACGGCGGCGGTCCGGCGCGGAGGCGGAGGGAGGGGCACCGCAGTGAAGACTTCCTATTCCCGCAGATGAACCTCGGCGGGGGAGTCGCCCGCGGGTGGTCTCCGGGTTTCCTGGACTACCTCTTCCTCGCTTTCAACACGAGCACCGCCTTCAGCCCCACGGACACGGCGGTCCTTAGCCGGCGGGCGAAGGTGCTGACGATGGTGCAGGCGCTGCTCTCGCTGGTGATCCTGGCAGTGCTCGTGAGCCGGGCGATAAACGCCCTCGCGGCGGCGTGAGTGTTGCGGGCGACCTGCTGGACCTCATCGGCCGGTACGGCTACCTGGTGGTCTTCGTTGGCGTGATGGCCGAGAGCGCCGGGGTGCCGCTGCCGGGGGAGACGGTCCTGATCGCCTCCGGCGCGCTGGCTCACAGGGGAGTACTGGACCCCGGCTACGTCGTACTCTTCGGGATACTCGGCGCGATAACGGGAGATCAGATCGGCTACTGGATCGGGCGCAGGGGCGGACGTCCGTTCGTGCTGCGCTGGGGCCGCTACCTGCTCGTCACCCCCGGGCGCCTCGCCCTCGCCGAGGCCTTCTTCGCCCGCCACGGCGGCAGGGCCGTGTTTCTGGCTCGCTTCGTCGCGGGGTTGCGGGTCTTCGCGGCGGTGGTGGCGGGCACGAGCCGCATGCCCTGGGGTAGGTTCGCTGTCTACAACGCCCTCGGCGGGGCCGTCTGGGCCACGGCGGCCGTCTCGCTCGGGTACTTTCTCTGGGCCAGCATAAGCCTCGTCGAGCAGTGGGTCGGTCGCCTCTCGCTCTCGCTGGTCGCCGCGCTGGTCCTGGTCTTGGCGGCGCGCTGGGCTTACCGGAGGGCCACGCGCGGCGACGAAGGGGGCGATCGATTGCCGTGAGCAGGTTGTTGCGTGGGGCGCTGCTTGTCGGCTCGATCGGGCTCACCCTGCACCTGGTGCTCCCGCAGATACCGGGGATCGAGAGGTCGCTGCGCCTCGTCGCCGGCACATCGCACGCCCTGGTTGCCGCCGCGTTTCTGGCGGAGCTCGCGAGCGAGCTTTGCTACGCGGAGCTGCTCGGACGGTCGCTCGGCACGACGAACAGCCGGAGGCCGGGGCGCTGGTTCATGCTGCGCCTCACCGTGACCGGCTACGGGGCCGCCCACGTCCTGCCCGGGGGCGGGGCGGCGGCCGCGGCCTTTACATACGGCGTTCTCAGGCACAGGGGCTTCGATTCAGAGAAGGTGGGCCTGGCGCTCGCCACGGTCTCCGTCCTCGTCTATGGCGCCCTCGGACTGCTCTTCTCGGGGAGCCTCCTCTATATGCTGCTCGACGGGGACCTGGGCCCGGCGGATGCGGCTGCGAGCGGTTTCTTCCTCGCGCTCGTCGCCGGCGCTGCGCTGGCCGTTTACGCCGCGTACCGCAGACCCACTCTCGCCAGGCGCGCGGCGGAGCGGGTAGCGCGCCTCGCCGATAGGCTTCTGGGGGACGTGAGGTCGAGGAGTTGGGTTGTCGGGCTCGTCTCGCGGCTCGGTGAAGCGCTGAGGTGGGCGCGCAAGGAGCTGGTCCTCCACCCGGCGCAGACGCCGAAGCTCGCGGCGCTGGCGCTGGGCTTCTGGGCCTTCGACGCGCTGTGCCTGATCCTCATGTTCGCGGCGCTGGGAGTGCCTGCCGACCCCGTCGTGCTCCTCGTGGCTTACGGGGTTGCGACCTCCGTTGCCGCGGTACCGCTCACGCCGGGGGGTATAGGGGTCTTCGAGGCGACGATGCTCGCCACCGTCGCAATGCTCGGGGTGGGCTCGGAGGCCGCGATACCGATCCTCGGGTACCGGCTCTTCAACTTCTGGCTCCCCATACCGCTCGCCGCCGTCTTCTACCCGACGCTCCGGCGCGTCGGGTAAGCGCGGCGCTCAACGCAATACGTCTTCTCCCGGAAGACTGCCCTTCTCGACGCCGAGCCAGCCGGCGGCCGTCGCTCCGAGGTCGGAGAAGCCCCGCCGGACGCCGAGGTCTCCAGGGCTGCCTCCGCCGACGACGAGTAGGGGCACGCGCTCGCGGGTGTGGTCCGTGCCCCTGAACGTTGGGTCGTTGCCGTGGTCGGCAGTGATGATGAGAAGGTCCTCGTCGGCGAGTGCTCCTAGCAGCTCCGGGACCCGGTCGTCGAAGCGACGGAGGTTCAGGGCCATCCCCTCGGGGTCGCGGCGGTGGCCGTACTTCGCGTCGAAGTCCACGAGGTTGGCGAAGATGAGCCCGCCCTCCACCCGGCCCAGGGAGTCCAGGATCGCGTCCACTTTGGCGGCGTCGTCTGGTGGGGCGGGGAGGTGCTCGGTTATGCCCTTGCCGTCGAAGATGTCCCGGATCTTGCCGACCGCGACTACCGACAGGCCGGCGTCCTCTATCCGGTCCATGTAGGTCTCGCCGAAGGGCTCTATGCCGTAGTCGTGGCGGTTCTCGTTCTCCCGCTCGTAGGCGTCCCTCTCCCCGTGGAAGGGACGGGCGATGACGCGCTCGACGAGGATCTGTCCCTCCCCTATGAGCATCTCGTGCGCCTTCTTGCACGCCTCGTAGAGCTCTTCCAGCGGGATCACGCCCGTGTGGGCCGCCACCTGGAATACGGAGTCGGCGGAGGTGTAGACGATCCAGGCCCCCGTCTCCTCTTGCTCGGGTCCAAGCTCTTCGATTATCTGCGTTCCGGAGGCGGGCCTGTTCCCGATGACGCCCCGCCCTGTCTCCCTCTCGAAGCGCCGGACGATCCAGTCGGGGAAGCCTTCGAGGTAGGTCGGCAGCGGGTCTTCGAGGATAAGGCCCATCATCTCCCAGTGGCCGGCTAGCGTGGCCTTGGCCGCGGAGAGTTCGACCATCAGCCCGTGCGAGGCGCGAGGGGAGGATTCGGCGGGCACCCCCTCTATCTCCGCCACGTTGCCGAGGCCGAGCCTCTGCAGGTTGGGTAGATCGAGGCCGCCGACGGCCTCCGCGGTGTTGCCCAGGGTGTTCGCGCCCTCGTCGCCGAAGTCCGCGGCGTCGGGTGCGTCTCCGGCGCCCACGCCGTCGAGCACCACGACCACGGCTCTGCGTCCCATGCTCCTCCTAACTCTCTGTCCGACTGGCGGTCGGGGCGCCTCTGCGGCCCGTTATGTGTTCTGGAGCACAAAACTCCTCTACCCCCGGACCCATTCTGGCAGGACCGTACCCACCGGGCCACCCCCGTTGCGATAGAGTGACTGCCGGCCTGAAGAGAGGTGAAGTGGTGTCGGAAGAACTGCGCGTGCGGGAGGCTACCGGAAGCGACGCGGAGGAGATCCACGCCCTCGCGGGCGAGCTCGCGAGGGCCGTCGGCGACTCGCCTCCCCCCCTGGAGGGGGTCGACGCGCGGCTCCGGGAGCTCATGGACGAGCCGCGAGCTCGCCTCCTCGTGGCCGAGGACGGCGACGGAGCCGTGGTCGGGGTGGTGAGCCTCTGGATCAAACCGGACCTCGCCCACGGCGATACCATCGTCGAGGTGCCGATGCTCGTCGTCTCCGAAGACCGGCGCCGGGAGGGCGTTGGCAAGCTCCTGATGGAGGAGGTGCAACGCCTGGCCGCCGAGAACGACGCTAGCCTCATCGAGCTGGTCGCCACGACCCAAAACGCCCCGGCGCGCGAGTTCTACCGCTCTTTAGGCTTCGTCGAGACCGACCACGTCACGCTCGAGTTCGTAGGCGACGTGCAGAACCCCCCTGACCCCGACGAGACCTGACTACCCCCTGACCCCGAGATACGCCGCGATCACGAGAAGCCCCGTCACGGCGACGGAGCCGAGCGCCGCCCTCGCAGCCCCGATCTCCCGCACCACGGCAAGGCCTACCCCGATCAAGACGGCCCCCGCGTAAACCGCCGAGGCCCACCGCACGACCGGCACCGCACTGAGCGGCAAGAAGAAGCCGAAGGGGTAGGCTACCGTCCGCCAGGTAACTACGTACCCGTAGCGGCCGCCGATGGAGGCGAAGTGGTAGAGCGCGGCCAGCCCGAAGGAGAGCGGGAGCGGCACCAGAAGGGCTACGAGCGCCGGGTAGAGACCCCCGGAGAAGAACCACGATACCGCAGCCGGTAGCCCGGAGAACACCAGAAAGAGGGCAGGCGCTCGCACATCGGCTACCCTGGGTAAGACCTCGAAGAAGCGGACAGGGTGGACGAGGAGGGTGCCGAGCATCCTCAGGTAACTCGAAAAGGGCCGCGAGACGTCCCAGTCGCTCGCGCCACCCCGGATCGTGTCCCTGTTGTACCCGCGCTTGGCCACGCCGCCGAGTATACCCGCAGCCCGACCCCCGCCTCCCGTGCCCACCACGCCGGACGCACCTTGAAAACGTCCCGGCACCTACTAAAATACATACCATATGTATGTAAATGAGAGAAGCGAAGGCCGGAGGAGCCAGGCGGAGCGGCGGGCTGCGACGCGGCGGGCGTTGCTCGGGGCGGGGCGGGAGTTGTTCGCGGCCGAGGGGTATTCGGGGGTTTCGACGGAGGAGTTGGTAAGGCGGGCGGGGGTTACGCGGGGAGCGCTGTACCACCACTTCGAGGACAAGCAGGATCTGTTCCGGGCGTTGATCGAAGAGGTGGAGGATGAGCTGGAGGGGGCTGTCATGGGAGCCGCGCGCGCGGTTCTCGAGGACGGCCGCGGCGTCTGGGAGGCGTATGCGGCCGGGTTCGACGCGTTTCTCGACGAGTGTGCGCGCCCGGAGGTCGGGCGGGTGCTCTTCGTGGACGGTCCCTCGGTCCTGGGTTGGGAGGAATGGCACGAGATCGACGCGCGCTACGCCCTCGCGCAGACCGAGGCGGGGTTGCGGGCGCTCGTCGAGGCGGGGCTCATCGAGGACCGGCCGGTCGAGCCGCTGGCCCGCCTGCTGCACGGGGCGAGCATCGAGGCGGCGCTGTACGTGGCATCCTCCCGGGATACCCAGAGGGCCAAGGAAGAGGTGCGCGACGCGATGGGGCGGCTGTTAGGCGCGCTCGGGAGTGAGCCTCCGGGGGTCTAGACGTGACAGCACTGCTCATCTCCATCTTCGGCCTCGCGCTCCTCGACAGCATCAACCCATCGGCGCTGGCGGTTACGCTCTACCTTCTCGTGACGGAGAGGTCCCGCGCGCCGAAGGTGCTGACGTACCTGGCGGCCGTCTTCGTCACCTACCTCGCCGCCGGGGCCTTGCTCCTGGTGGGCCTGGATGCGGCCCGGGGCTACCTCGACGGTCCCATTGCCTACGCGGTGCAGGGCGTCGTCGGGGCGGTGTTGCTGGGCTACGGCGTCTTTGCGCCGGCGGAGAGAGGTGAGGGAAAGACGCGGGCGCCGAGGTCCAGGGGTTTCGCCGCCGTCTTCCTTCTCGGCGTCACCATCACCGTTGTCGAGTTCTCGACGGCTTTCCCCTACCTGGGGGCGATCGCGCTGCTTGCGCGGGCCGGCCTGGCGGTGGAGGGGTGGCTGCCCATTCTCGTCGCGTACAACCTCATCTTCGTGCTGCCGCCGCTCCTGCTGCTGGCGTCGTACCGGTTTTTCGGGTCCCGCTTGCAGGGCTTGTTAGAGCGCTACCGGGAGAAGCTCCAGGGCGGCTCGCGCGGCACGATGCTGTGGATAGCGGGGATCGCGGGCTTCCTGCTCCTGGCGGACAGCCTGCGCTACTTCGGGTTCTTCGGCCTGCTCTAGAACCCGGTAAACGGCGTGGGATCATCTATAATCCGAGTGGGTTAAGCTCATAGAAGAGGTTCGCGAGAACATGCCAGAAAACAACGCTTTCGACGCGCAGACCACGCTGGATACGGCCTCAGGCGAGGTGACGATCCACAGCCTGAGAAGGCTTGACGACAAGGTGGACGGGGACGTCTTCTCGCTGCCGTTCTCGATCCGGGTGATCCTCGAGTCGCTCCTCAGGAACTGCGGCGGCAAGTTCGTCGCCGAGGAGGACGTCGAGGCGCTCGCCTCGTGGCCTGAGTCGGTGGGAGGGGAGCTCGCCTATCTGCCGGCCCGGGTAGTCATGCAGGACTTCACGGGGGTTCCGGCGGTCGTGGATCTCGCAGCGATGCGGAGCGCGATGCAGGAGGTCGGGGGAGACCCGAAGAAGATCAACCCCCTCGTACCTACCGACCTGGTCATAGACCACTCCGTTCAGGTCGACGCCTTCGGCAGTCCGGCCGCCCTTCAGTTCAACGCCGAGCGCGAGTTCGAGCGCAACCGCGAGCGCTACGAGTTCCTCAAGTGGGGCCAGCAGGCCTTCGACAACTTCACGGTCGTGCCGCCGGCCACCGGCATCATCCACCAGGTCAACCTCGAGTACCTCGCCCGCGTCGTAGAGGTCAAGGACGGCGTCGCGATGCCGGACACGCTGGTCGGCACCGACAGCCACACGACCATGATCAACGGCCTCGGGGTCCTGGGCTGGGGCGTCGGCGGCATCGAGGCGGAGGCCGTAACGCTTGGCCAGCCGTACTACATGCTCGTCCCCGAGGTCATAGGCTTCAAGCTGACCGGGGCTCTGAGGGAGGGCGTCACCGCCACCGACCTCGTCCTGACCGTGACCCAGATGCTCCGCGCACACGGCGTCGTCGGCAAGTTCGTCGAGTTCTACGGCGAGGGCCTGTCCAAGCTCTCGCTCCCCGACCGCGCGACCATAGCGAACATGGCCCCCGAGTACGGCGCTACCTGCTCCTTCTTCCCGGTGGATGCCGAGAGCACCAAGTACCTCCTCGGCACCGGCAGGGATCAAGAGCTCGCCGACCTGGTCGAGGTGTACTGCAAGGAGCAGGGCCTCTGGCGCACCGACGAGACCCCGGACCCGCGCTTCTCGGAGACGCTCGAGCTGGACATGGATACCGTGGAGCCGAGCCTCGCCGGGCCAAGGCGGCCGCAGGACCGCCTGGCCCTCGCCGACGTCAAGCCCGCCTTCAGGCAGGCGCTCGCCGACATGGTGGGCCCCGACCACCCGCTCCTGAAGAACGGCAAGAACGGGTATACGGACCCCTACGACGAGGCCGACGAGGAGTCCTTCCCGGCCAGCGACACCCCGAACCCGGACATCCCGGTCCGTGGGTCTCACAGCGAGGCGGGCGGCAAGGAGGGGGGTGCGATCTCGACGGGGGAGAGCCACTCTACCGACGACACCGAGTCTTTCCCCGCGAGCGACACCCCCGCGGGGGCGGCGGACGCGACGAGGGAGGGGCAGCCGGACCCCACGGCGGGTGGCGAACCCGAGTCCGAGGAGCCGGAGGCGGTGCCCTCCGGAGCCGTCACCGTCACGCTCGACGGCGAGGAGGCGGAGCTCAGGCACGGCTCGGCGGTCATCGCGGCGATAACGAGCTGCACCAACACCTCGAACCCTTCGGTCATGATCGGGGCCGGACTGCTGGCGAAGAAGGCGGTCGAGAAGGGCCTCACGGTGCAACCGCACGTCAAGACGAGCCTCGCGCCGGGCTCCAAGGTAGTCACCGAGTACCTGGAGACCTCGGGTCTTCTGGACTACCTGGAGGAGCTCAGGTTCGACGTGGTCGGCTACGGCTGTACCACGTGCATCGGCAACTCGGGGCCCCTGCCGGAGGCCATAAGCGAGGCGGTAAACGAGAACGACCTCGTGGTCGCCGCCGTCCTCTCGGGCAACCGCAACTTCGAGGGGCGCATCAACCCCGACGTGCGGGCCAACTACCTCGCCTCGCCGCCGCTCGTCGTCGCCTACGCCCTGGCCGGGACGGTGGACCTGGATTTGGTAAACGACCCGC
>DATACV010000256.1:0-5733 GCA_036258875.1 Rubrobacteraceae bacterium | reverse complement strand
ACCGTCCAGCGGCTCTCGGCAGCCGAGAGCTGCTCCTCGAACACCTTCTCGTTCGGGTAGACGTGCTTCTCCATGAACGCCTCGAGGCGCGCTCGAAGGTCCAGCACCTTCTCGGAGTAGTCGAAGTCCACGGCAAGCCCTCCCCGTAGCGAATACCCGGCACGTCCCTCTCCCGGGCCTCGGATTCTGGCACGGCGGTCCGGCGCCCGCAAGCAGCCCCGCGAGGCCGCGATCAGCCCGTGAGCCCGAGCACCCGCACCAGATCTTCGAGCTCCCGCAGCGTCTCCGCGTCGAGGGCGGGGGCGGGGAAGCGGACGTGGGAGGAGGAGACGACGCCGCGCAGCTTGAGGATCTCCTTCCTGATGCCGACGCCCCCGACGCCTAGCTGGGCCTCGAAGCGGATCAGAGGCAGGTAGCGGAAGAAGTACTCCTGGGCCTCTCGCTCCTCGCACCGGGCGAAGAGCCGGTAGGTCTCGACGAGCACGTGCGGGTAGGCGAAGCCGGTCATTATGCCCGCCGCGCCGCGCCGGAGCTCCTCGTAGAAGTACATCCCGCCGAGCCCCCCGAAGACACCGACCTCGCTCTGCGCCTCCTTCAAGAGGCCCGAGATCTTGATGGTCGTCGGCGCCTCCTCCAGCTTGACGTAGCGGCAGCCCTCTATACCATCGACGAGCCTGGCCAGGAACGGCGCGGGCATGACTACCCCCGTGTTGACGGGTTCGTCCTGCACGACCACCGGCACGGATACCGCCTCGGCCATCCGCCGGTAGTGCTCGAAGACGAGGTCGAGGCTCCTCTGGTTGTTCGGCGGCGCGACCATGACCGCCGTCGCCCCCGCCTCCTCAGCCGCGCGCGCCCTCTCCACTACCACCTTCGTCGCGACGGCCGAGCAGCCCACGACGACGGGGACGCGGTCGGCGACGGCGGATACGTACCGCTCCGTTACCGTCTGCCTCTCGGCGTCCGAGAGCTTGTGCGCCTCGCCCATGATCCCGAGTACGATCACGCCGTGAAGCCCGGCATCAGCGTAGAAACCGGCGAGTGCCTCGATGCTCGCCTCGTCGAGGTCCCCCTCCTCGGTGAAGGGGGTGAGCGCTATGGTGCAGACGCCGTGCAAAGACACAGGTCCAGTATAGCGACGCGGGGAAGGATGTTCTCACAGGTGGAGGGATGGCATGCCATCCCTCCACCTGCCTGCGTCGGCTAGACGAGGAGCTCGGCTCCGTGCTGCCGAGCAACGGCTTCTAGCTGCTCCATCTCCGCCTCGCTGGGCGGTCCTTCCGGCGGGGGCGGCAGGGTACGCTCCTTGGCCGGCTCGCTGGTGGCGTAGATGAACTCCTCGAAGCCCGCCGGCGAGAGGATGAACAGCAGCCTCGCCGGTCCAGACTCGACGGTGTAGCGGTGAGGTACGTCCTTGGGCCCGAAGAGGAACGATCCCGGAGAGGCCTTTATGGTCTCCTCGCCGACCTGGAACGTCAGCTCTCCCTCGAGGACCCAGAAGGCCTCGTCCTCGTTGTGGTGCACGTGCAGTGGCGCCTCCTCACCCTCCGGCTCGAGCACCTCGACCAGCGTGTAGCGCCCGTCCGTCTCCTTGCCCGTGGCCTTGATGGTGGCCAGGGAGACGCCGAGCCACCACCTCGCTTCTCCTTCACCCTCATCGAGCCCATAAGCCCTGGCGTCGTCGTCTTGTGTCATCGACTCCTCCTTTACCTGTTCTCCGCCGGGCCTGTGCTCCGGCGGCGTACCGACTATCTCGCACCCGTATCGTGCCTCGAGGACCGCGAAGCTCTCCGACCGGGCCTCGTCGGTCTTGTCTCTCTCGTCCGAAGGATCCTCCGTCTTCGAGGGCGGCAGGGTGCGTGCCCTGGCCGGCTCGCTGATGGTCTCGACGAAGCCCTCGAAACCCGCAGGAGAGAGCAAGAACAGCAACCTCGCCGGCCCAGAGTCGACGGTATAGGTGTGGGGGACATCCTTGGGGCCGAAGACGAAAGTGCCGGGGTGCCCCTTTATCGTCTGTTCGCCGATCCGGAAGGTCACCTGGCCTTCGATTACGTAGAAAGCTTCGTCCTCTTTACGATGTAGATGGAGCGGTGCCCGGGCTCCCTGGGGTTCGAGCACCTCGATGATCGAGTAGAGGCCGGCCGTCTCTCTGCCCGTGGCCTTGATCGTGGCCAGACCACCACCCCACCATCTCGCGTTTCCCGCGCCTTCCTCGCGCCCAAAAGCCCTGTGGGCAGCGCCGCCCTCATAGTTCACTGGCTCCTCCTTTCCTTGGCCGGGCCTATTCCCGGCGGGGCCTGTGACCAACTGTCCTTCTGCCTCACCGGTCGCGACCTGTGCGGCCGATCCAACAGAGGAGCATCTCGTTCATGATCTGCTCGGCCTGCTCCCTCTGGATGTCCCGCTCCAGAAAGGACTTGAAGGTGGAGAAGTCGAGTAGCGCGCTTACCGTCTCCACGGTGCGCTCGTCAGACCCGGTAGGGATGAGGGCCTCACGCACGAGCCCCGCGACGGTCTCCCGCATGTATGCTTCCCACTCCTGGACCGAGGGCAATCGACGTTCCTGGAAGTCCGTCTCGATGTATCGAGCCCCGCGCTCGTAGAAACCGTAGAGCTCCGAGACCAGGCGCCCGAGGCGCTCCTCGAGCGAGCTGGCCCCGTCGAAGATATCCGGCGCATCCTCCAGCGAAGGTGGCCGGGTGATGGCGTACATCAGCTCCCCACAGGCCGGTACCAGCTCGTCGAGCGAAGGGAAATGCTTGTATACGGTCCCCACCGAAACGTCGGCGCGGTTGGCGATGTCCTGCCACGAAGTGCCGAAGATGCCCTTCTCGGAATGCAGCGCGAGGGTGGCCTCTAGGATGCGCCGCCTGGTCTCTTCGACAGCCGCCCTGCGCTTGCCCATGGTGTACCTGCGAGGAGCCATCCCTGCCTCCATATTCAATGAATAATTCATTCATTTAATTATTCACACCGGGCGGGGTGTTGTCAAGAGGCCGGGCGAATTTGCCGCCGCTGCCGGCCCGGTCTTCGACCTTCCCGGAAGCGGTGTTCGGAGGTTTGGCACCCTTGATAGCCGCGTTGGGGTGAGATCCGCGCGACGGGATGCAGACCCGCCTTCCGCCGAGCGAAGGGGTATCGGCTAACATAGCGGGGTAGAGAGAGGGAGGGAAAGGGTGAGGCTGGCGACGGTTAGGATCGGGGGCGAGGAGAGCGCGGCTCTTGTCGTGCCTGGTGGCGCGGCACCTGTTGGGGAGATCCGGGACCTTGCGGGGTTGCCCGCGGACCTCCTGTCCTTGCTCGAAGGCGGGTACCTGGAAGATCTCCTGAGCTGGTGGCAGGGGCTATCGGGGGGAGAGCTGAAGGAGCTCTCGGGGCTGGCGATACCATCCTCAGATCTCTCGTACGCGGCGCTCTATCGCCGGCCGCGCAAGATCTGGGGCATAGGCCTGAACTACACCGAGCACGCCGAAGACCTGGACGAGGTCTCGCCTTCCGACGAGCCGGCGAGCTTCATGAGGCCGGACACGACGATCATCGGGCCGGGCGACGAGGTGGTGCTGCCGGTCCAGTCCGAGCGTGTTACCACCGAGGCGGAGCTGGCGGTCATCATAGGCCGTGAGGCGAAGGACGTCCCGGAAGAAGAGGCTCCCTCGGTAGTCGCGGGCTTCACGACGGTTCTGGACATGACGGCCGAGGATATTTTGCGCAGGAACCCGCGCTACCTGACCCGCGCCAAGAGCTTCGACACCTTCTTCAGCTTCGGCCCGCACCTGCTGACGCCGGACGAGGTGGGGGAGTTGGGAGACCTCGAGGTCGCGACGGTGTTGAACGGCGAGGTGCGCAGCGCCAACACCGTCTCCAACATGATGTTCTCCCCGTTGTGGCTCGTATCGTTTCACTCGAAGGTCATGACGCTGTTGCCCGGCGACGTGATCTCCACCGGGACGCCGGGGGCGGTGGAGGTCCGGGCCGGGGACGTGGCGGAATGCCGGATCAGTTCTTTCGAGTCGTTGTCGAACCCGGTGAGGAGGTAGACGTATGGATCTCGGTCTCGAGGGCAAGGTCGCGCTGGTAATGGCGGCGAGCAAGGGCCTCGGGAGGGCGGTCGCGACGGAGCTGGCCCGCGAGGGGGCTCGGGTGGTGATCTCCAGCCGCGACGAAGGGGCACTCTCCGAGACCGCCGCCGAGATAAGGGAGGAGACGGGCGCGGAGGTGGAGCCCCGCGCCGCCGACATCACCAGCGCGGAAGACGTAAGGGCCCTCTTCTCGCACGCCGTGGAGCGCTTCGGGGGCCTCGACGTGCTCGTGAACAACGCCGGCGGCCCCCCGGCCGGCACCTTCGAGGACTTCGGGGACGAGGATTGGCAGGCCGCGTTCGAGCTCGTGCTCTTGAGCCTGATCCGCGCGGTGCGCGAGGCTCTGCCGCTTATGCGCGAGCGCGGGGGCGGGCGCATCGTCAACATAGCCTCCTCGTCCATCAAGCAGCCGATCGAGAACCTGATCTTCTCCAACACCTTCCGCGCCGGGATACTCGGGCTCGCGAAGAGCCTCTCCGCCGAGCTCGCCCCAGACGGCATCCTCATAAACACCCTGGGACCGGGTCGCATCGCTACCGCGCGCTCCCGGTCGATGGACGTCTCCCAGGCCGAGGCGCAGGGCGTGCCCGTAGAAGAGGTCCGCGGGAGGGTCGAGGCCCGGATACCGCTCGGTCGCTACGGTACACCGGAGGAGTTCGCCAGGGTTGCGGCGTTCCTCGCTTCGCCTGCGAACAGCTACGTAACGGGGCAGGGGATACTGGTGGACGGCGGGATGGTGCGGGCGTTGTAGCGCGGAGGGAAGGAGGCGACCCGTGATGGTGCCGAAGAACAGCGTCGGCGTCTGGGCGTTCGGGCCGGCAGTTACCCGCTTCGTGCCGCCCGGCTACCACCCCGAGGCGGCCGGCGAGACGATGGTGGAGAAGACCCGGCGCGTCGCGGAGGGTCTATCCGATCTCCTGGACGGCCTGGAGTACCACTACCCCGGCGAGGTAAACGAGGATAACGTCGAAGATGTCCTCTCCGTCCTGCGGGATCACGGGATGGACCTTCCGGTCATCGCCGCAGGGCTCCACACCGACCCCACCTACGCCCTGGGCGCCTTCATCAACCCCGACGACGCGCTGCGCCGCTCTGGGATAGACACCCTCAAGCGCGGCGTGGACCTCTGCGCGCAGGTAGGGGCGAGCTTCATCATCTGGCCGGGGGCTGAAGGGTACAACTACACATTCCAGCGGCCCTACGCGCAGGCGTGGCGCGGCTTCGTCGAGGGCATAGCCGAGGTCACCGACCACGCCAACGAGAAGGGCGTCAAGGTGTTCCTCGAGCACAAGAACAGTGAGCCCGCCATGAAGATCCTGATGCAGAACATCGGGATGACGCTCTTTACCATCCAGAAGGTCAACGCCCTCGGGGTGGATACCTCGAACCTGCTCGTCAACATGGACTGGCAGCACCTGATCATGAACGGCGAGAACCTCGCCGAGTACGCCGACCTCCTGGCTTCGGAGCACAAGCTCGGCCACCAGCACGGCAACGACGGCTGGGGCAACTTCGACGACGACAACGTCGTGGGCACCAACTTCTTCATGCAGACCCTCGAGCTCGCCCATACCCTCCAGGACGTGGGCTACGGGGAGGAAGGCGAGCTGGTAGGCTTCGACCTCTACCCCTACACCGAGGACCAGGTAACCGC
>DATACV010000255.1:0-2971 GCA_036258875.1 Rubrobacteraceae bacterium | reverse complement strand
CGAGCGAGAGCTCGCGGAGATAGAGTCCTTCCTCAGGGATAGCAGGGTCAGGCTGCTGACGCTCACGGGGACGGGCGGGGTCGGCAAGACCCGCCTAGCCCTGGGGGCGGCCGGGCGGGTCGCTGGCCTCTTCCCCGACGGCGTCGTCTTCGTCGCGCTGGCCTCCCTCGGCGACGCCGGGCTCGTCTTCCCCACGATCGCCCAGTCGCTGGGCCTGAGGGAGGCCGAGCACCGGACACCCCGCGAGGCTCTCCGCTACTTCCTGAGGGAGAAGCGGTTCCTGCTCGTGCTGGACAACCTCGAGCACCTCCTGGAGGCGGCTCCCGAGGTAGCCGGCATGATCGAAGAGTGCACCGGCCTCTGCGTGCTCGTCACGAGCCGCGCCCCTTTGCGCGTCAGGGGCGAGCAGGAATACCCGGTGGGACCTCTGGCCCTCCCCGCCTCCACCCTCTCCCCGGGCCCCGACGAGGTCCTCGCCTCTCCCTCGGGGCGCCTCTTCGCCGAGCGTGCGACGGCCGCCTCCCCCGCCTTCGAGCTCTCGGACGCCAACGCCGCCGCAGTTGCCGCCATCTGCTGGCGCCTCGACGGGTTGCCGCTGGCCCTGG
The DNA here is from genome assembly GCA_036258875.1 of Rubrobacteraceae bacterium. GTDB lineage: Bacteria > Actinomycetota > Rubrobacteria > Rubrobacterales > Rubrobacteraceae > JALYGY01. The sequence continues at coordinate 2,366 of DATACV010000255.1, read as the reverse complement.
AGCTGGCGGCGGCCAAGGCGAGGTTCCTCGACCCCGCGACGTTGCTCTCGCGTCTGGACAGGGCGCTCTCGGCGGGCTGGGCGCGCGATCTGCCCGAGCGGCAGAGGACCATGCGGGCAGCGCTCGACTGGAGCCACGACCTCCTCGACGCGGCGCAGCGCGAGCTCTTCGGGCGCCTCTCGGTGTTCGCGGGCGGCTTCACGCTCGAGGCCGCCGAGGCCGTGGGGGCGGGAGGCGAGGTCGCGGCGGAGGACGTGATCTACCTGCTCGAGGGCCTGGTGGAGCAGTCGCTGGTGACGGCGGGGCCGGACGCCGACGGGGGCGGGGTACGCTACGGGATGCTGGAGCCCGTGCGGCAGTACGCGCTGGAGAAGCTCGAGGAGGGCGGGGGGGCGGAAGAGGCCAGGGGCCGGCACGCCGCATACTACCTGGCGCTCGCCGAACGGGGCGGGCCCGAGTTGCGGGGCCGCGAGCAGGCGATGTGGCTGGGGCGCCTCGAGGCCGAGCTCGACAACCTGAGGGCCGCCCTCTCCTGGTCCGTCGAGCACGGGGGAGGGCGGGAGATCGCGCGCACGTTCTGGACTTCGTGGACGTACTGGTGGCTGAGCGGGCACATAAGCGAGGGACGCCGCTGGGCGGAGGAGGCGCTGGCGCGGGAGCCGGAGATGCCCCCTTCCCCCCGGGCTACGCTCCTGTTCGTCGCGGCCACGCTGGGCCAGGCCCTCGGCGACTTCGAGCCCGCGCGGGCGATGAACGACGAGAGCATGGAGATATACAGGGGTCTGGGCGACGACATAGGCTACTACTACGCGTCGGGCACCGCGGGCCTCATCGCCCTGGGCCAGGGGCGGCACGACGAGGCCCTCTCGCTCATGGAAGAGTCCGGGGAGAAGAGGCTCGAGATGGGAGACAGGTGGCCAGCCGCCGCCATGTTCGGCTTCTCGGCGACGGTGGCGCTCGGGATGGGAGACCGCGAACGCGCCAGGCGCCTTGCCGAGCGGGCGGTCTCGCTGGGGAGGGAGCTGGGGGCGCGGGAGGCCGTATCCGTGGCGCTCCCCACGCTCGCCTCGATAGCCAGGGCCGACGGCGACCACGAGCGCGCCCGGCGGCTGTTCGGGGAGGGTCTGCTCTTCTCGGCCGAGGTGGGAGACGGTACCAACGTCGCCTACTACCTGGAAGGGTTCGCGACCCTCGCCGCCGAGGGCGAGCCGGAGCGGGCGGCCCGCCTGTGGGGGGCCGCCGAGGCCGTCCTGGAGCAGATCGAGGTCATATCCTACCCCCACGCCGCCGACCGCTCCTTTAACGACCGCCAGCTGGCCGCCGCGCGCGCGAGCCTCGAGGAGCGGGCGTGGGAGGAGGCGTGGAACGAAGGGCGGGCGATGACGACCGAGCAGGCCGTCGCGTACGCCCTGGAGCCCGACGTACAGCTCCCGCAGCCGCGCGAAGCGAGCGGCCGGGGCGCGACCCCGAACAGCTGAGATCACCCGCGTGACCAGGAACGGACGGGCGAGGTGACGGGAGGAGAAGAGACCCATTTCGGGGAACGTCTACGTAACCTGAGGGAGGCGGCGGGCCTCACCCAGGAGGAACTCGCCTCCAGGGCAAGCCTCACCGCCAAGGCGGTCAGCGCCCTCGAGCGCGGCGAGAGGAAACGACCCTACCCCCACACCGTAAGGGCGCTCGCAGACGCCCTCGGGCTCGGCGAGGCAGAGCGCGCCTCGCTCGTATCCTCGGTGCCCAGGCGAGGCGCCGATGTACTCGCCCAGCAGAGCGCGGGATCCGTTTCGGCCACGCCGGCGGCGCCGCTGACCCCGCTGGTGGGCCGCGAGCGGGAGGTCGAGGAGGTGGGTGGTCTGCTCGGTCGGGAGGGGGTGAGGCTGCTGACCCTCACGGGGGCTGGGGGCATAGGCAAGACGCGTCTGGCGATCGAGGTTGCGCGGGGGGCCCTCGCGGACTTCCCCGGCGGCGTTGCCTTCGTCGCCCTTGCGCCTCTGGGCGACGCCGATCTCGTGCTCCCCACCGTCGCGCAGTCGCTAGGCCTCAAAGAGACGGTGGGTCGCTCTTCGCGAGAGACCCTCCGCGAGTACCTGCGCGAAAAGCAGTTCCTCCTGGTGCTGGACAACTTCGAGCACGTGCTGGAGGCGGCTCCGGAGATCTCTGGGCTCATCGAGTCGTGCCCGGCCCTGACGGTGCTCGTCACGAGCCGCGCCCCTTTGCGCGTCCGCGGCGAGCGGGAGTACCCGATCCCTCCCCTGGCCCTGCCCACCTCCACCGTCTCGCCGGCCCTCGAAGAGGTCTTCGCCTCGCCCTCGGGGCGCCTGTTCGTGGAGCGCGCCAGAGCCGCCTCCCCCGCCTTCGAGCTCACC
>DATACV010000254.1:0-6605 GCA_036258875.1 Rubrobacteraceae bacterium | reverse complement strand
GGGCGTAGCCCGCGACATCGTCGAGAAGGCCTACGAGCGCCGCGACGAGGCCAAGCAGATGGACCAGCAAGGCGACACCTCGCCCGGTAGCGCCTCGACCAGCAGCTCCTCGCCCGGTGACACCGGCGCGACGGGCACGACCACCATCGGGGACGAGGACAGGCCCTCGGCCCGCCCGCTACGGCGCGACGAGTAAGCGCTTCCAGATGTTTCGTTCTCGCGGGGCTCTTCGCAGCCCCGTTTCGCTTTTTGAGGTCTTGAGGCTTTGAGGTCTTAAGGCTTTGAGGGTCGGTGAGGCGGAACCCGCCCCGCCAAGAGCACCCCTGAAAACCTCAGAACCTAAGAACCCCAAAACCTCTCTCAGAACAGCCTCTCTTCGCCCACCCGGTCCGAGTGCTTCCTCAGGCATCCTAGGAGCCAGGACGGCCCGGCGAGGGGCGTCCTGTCGAGCCATTCGTAAGCAGCGCGGGTGCGGCTCGGCGGCACGACGACGTACCCGCCCTCCCCCCTCACGTCCAGCCCCGGCCCCAGCCTTCCGGCGCTGTTGCGCACCTCATCGCCCGCCGGGTACCGGAAGAAGACGTGCATGCCCCCGCCACCGGTGCGCGACCTCGTGGTCCTGGGGAGCGGGCCGTGTTCTCTCTCCAGCGCGGCGAGGCTCTCGGGGCCGCCGGATGCCGCGTCCACGTCCAGGACCAGAAGCTCGCTGCGCTCCCCCGTCGGGACGCCGAGGTTGGCGCCGGGCCAGCGGCGCCACCAGGACTCGACGCGGCGCGGATCGGCGCTGGCTTCCCAGAAGCCGTTGTGGGTGAGCGGACGCTTGCCGCCCGGCTCGCAAGGGAACACCGGCACGCCGCGGCGGGCGTAGGCCAGCGCCGCCCTGAGCGGCGTCGGGCTTCCCCTCCGGACGACCGGCCTGCCTATGCCTCGCCCCCAAGGGTATCCCGAGCGTCCTCCAGGGCTCCTTCCAGGATGTCGCGCACGTCCACCAGCGCGCCCTCCAGGCGCTCGCCCGCCCCCGGATACTCCTCCTCGCCCTCGGCGTCGAGGGCCCGGTTCGTGACCTCCAGGGCCTCCCTCTGGGCCTCCATCAGGCGCTCGACGGCCGCCCTCAGGGGCCCGGGCTCGCCGCTCACGTGGGCTCCTCTTCGCCGGACACCTCGTCCGCCTGCAGGCTCTCCTCCTCGGCCTCCAGGCCCTCGAGCATCTCCGCCACCAGCACGGGGTCCGGCTCTTCCTGCAGGTAGCCGCCCCGGACCAGCTCCTTCGACACCTCCCCGGTGGACCGCTGGCGCGCGGCGGGATCTTCGCGCAGGAGCGCCCTCAGGGCCTCGAGGACCCTGTCCGGGTCGGGACCCATCTGGATGTTGCCGCTAGTCATCTCGCTCCCTCCGAGAGATTCCGCACCCTCGCCAATTCTAGACGCTCGTCGCGATCCCGGCCGACGTACCGGCGAGCGCTTTACCGCTGCCAGCCGTCGTCGCCGAGAACGCCGACCCACCGCGGCACGTGCTCTGGCCACAGCATGGTGTAGTGGGTCGCCCCCTCGACGACGGTATCCGAGCGGAGGTCCAGGACCCCGGCCATCGCGTCCCGTGTCTCGTCCGAGACGAGCGGGTCGCTGCCGGGGAAGAAGCCCTGAGAAGCGCGCACCAGCGCGACCGGACACGTGACGTCGCGCAACTCCTCCAGGGACGGGGCCTCGGAGGAGACGGAGGAGGAGTCCTCTTCGGCTGCGGCGCGAGACGCTTTGGGGCGGTAACCGTCCTCGACCTCCTCGAGGTCGTAGAGGTAGTAGTCGGCGAGGTCTGGCGGGAGGTCGTCCGGCTTCAGGTTCCGGTCCGGGAACCAGAAGTCCAGGTAGGCTTCCGGGCTCTCGAAGGTCATGTCGAGGCGCCTGAAAGCACGCTGGAGGCCTTCCTCGATGGCCGCGGCTTCCTGACTCTGTTCTTCGGTCATCTCCTCAGGAGGGGCTTCGACGCGGGGCCAGCCGGAATCGAGGAGGACGAGGGCGCGGACGCGGTCGGGGTAGGAGAGGGCGGTCGCGAGGGCGACGAAGCCGCCCATGGAGTGGCCGCAGATCACGACGTCTCGCAGGCCGAGGTGGTCGAGGACCCGCACCACGTCCCCCGCGTGCGCCTCGAGCCCGTAGCCCGAGTCGGGCTTCTCCGAGTCGCCGCGGCCCCGCAGGTCCACGCCGACGAGGGAGCGCGAGGGCGCGAGGGTCCTTGCCAGGGCGTTGAAGGCGCGGTGCTGGGCTGTGATGCCGTGCAGGCAGACGATGGGTCTCGCGCCGCCGCCGGAGCGCCAGATCGCCAGCTCGACCTCCCCGGGCACCCTCTCCGCGGTCCAGAGACTCTTTTCCACGGGGCGCATTATACTGCTCAGATCATGGACTACTTCGAGAGCATAATCGACGCCGTAGGAAACACGCCGCTCGTCCGGCTCGGGCGCATCGAGAGCGGCGAGGGCATCCGCGCCAGGCTGCTGGCCAAGGTCGAGTACCTCAACCCCGGCGGGTCCGTGAAGGACAGGCCCGCCGCGAAGATGATCGAGGCCGCAGAGAAGGAGGGGCTCCTGAAGCCGGGCGGGACGATCGTAGAGCCTACGAGCGGGAACACGGGGGCGGGGCTGGCGCTCGCTGCGGCCGTCAAGGGCTACCGCTGCATCTGCGTGATGCCGGACAAGACGAGCAAGGAGAAGCAGCAATTCTTGAGGGCCCTGGGCGCCGAGGTGGTGGTGACCCCGACCCTGGCGCCCGACGACCCCGAGAGCTACTACGCGGTCGCCGAGAGGCTGGCGCGCGAGATCCCCGGCGGCTACAAGCCGGGCCAGTACGAGAACCGGGCGAACGCCCTGGCCCACTACGAGACGACGGGACCCGAGGTCTGGGAGCAGACCGGCGGGCGCGTCACCCACTTCGTCGCCGGCATGGGCACCTGCGGCACCATAACCGGCACCGGACGCTACCTCAAGATGAGAGACCCGGGGGTGCAGGTCGTCGGCGCGGACCCCGAGGGCTCCATCTTCTCCGACCCAGAGAACGTCCACCAGTACGCGGTCGAGGGCGTAGGCGAAGACTTCTACCCCGGCAACTACGACCCCGAGGTCGTGGACGAGGTGATCCAGGTCGACGACCGCGAGTCCTTCCTGATGACGCGCCAGCTCATGCGCGAGGAGGGCCTCTTCGTAGGCGGCTCGTGCGGGATGGCGGTCGTCGCCGCGGTCCGCGCGGCCAGAGAGCTGCCGGAGAGCGCCGTGGTCGTGGTGCTCCTGCCCGACACCGGGCGCAACTACGTCTCCAAGGTCTTCGACGACGAGTGGGTCCTCGCGAACTCGGAGGCGACCCCGGAAGACCTGAACAGACCCTACCGCGTCTCCGAGGAGGGATAGAGATGAGGTTCGCCACGAGGGCCATCCACGCAGGCCAGGACCCCGACCCCGCGACCGGCGCCACGATAGTCCCGATATACCAGACCTCGACCTACACGCAAGAGGCGCCGGGCCAGCACAAGGGCTACGAGTACAGCCGCACGGGCAACCCGACCCGCACGGCCCTCGAAGAATGCGTGGCATCCCTCGAGGGCGGAGAATACGGCCTCGCCTTCGCCTCGGGCCTGGCCGCGACCGTCGCGACGATGAGCCTGCTCTCGCCGGGCGACCACGTAGTCGCGGGCGACGACCTCTACGGCGGCACCTACCGCCTCTTCGACAAGGTGCTGCCCCGCACAGGCGGCCTCGAGTTCACCTACGCGGACACCACGGATCCGGGATCCGTGGAGAAGGCCCTCAGGCCGGAGACGAGGCTGCTCTGGATCGAGACCCCCACCAACCCCATGCTCACCCTCTCGGACATAGCGGAGCTCGCAGGGATGGCGCGCGAGCGGGGGGCGGTAGTCGCTGTGGACAACACCTTCGCCTCGCCGTACTTCCAGAACCCGCTCTCTCTTGGCGCGGACATCGTCGTCCACTCGACGACGAAGTACATGGGCGGCCACTCCGACGTGGTCGGCGGGGCGGTAGTCACCTCGAACCAGGACTTCCACGAAGCTATGAAGTTCTACCAGAACGCCGCAGGCGGGGTGCCGGGGCCTTTCGACTCCTGGATCGTGCTCCGGGGCCTGAAGACCCTGGCCGTCCGCATGCGCCAGCACGAGGAGAACGCCCTCGCGGTCGCCGAGTTCCTGCAAGGGCACCCGCAGGTCGAGACCGTGCACTTTCCCGGCCTGCCGAGCCACCCGCAACACGAGCTCGCCAAGCGGCAGATGAGCGGGTTCTCCGGGATGGTCTCGTTCACCCTGAAGGGGGGCGCGGAGGCGGCCTACGCGGCGGTGCAGAAGACCACGGTGTTCCACTTCGCCGAGTCTCTAGGCGGGGTGGAGTCCCTGATCACGCACCCGGCGACCATGACCCACGCCGCAATACCCCGCGAGCAGCGCGAGGCGCGCGGCGTGACGGACGGGCTCCTCAGGCTCTCCGTCGGCATCGAGGACAGAGAGGACCTCGTAGCCGACCTGGACCGGGCTATTAGCTCCTAGCCGGCGGCGGTCTCCCCGTCGCGCTCGCGGTAGGAGTCGCGCCAGGCGATGAGGTCATTTAACGGGCTCAGATCATAGTCCGGGCCGGTGAGGCCGAGGATCAGGTGCGTTATGCCGTTCTCGACGTAGCGGTCGGCGTCCCGGATCCGGTTCGGCCTCACGTTGACGGAGCGCTCTATCTCCTTCGGGTCGCGCCCTACCCTCTGGCACCAGTCGTCGAGTATCCTGCTCTTGCGGCCCGACTCCTCCGGGCCGGAGAGACCGTTCCAGATGTGGGCGTGCTCGGCGACTATGCGCAGGGTCACCTTCTCGCCTCCGCCCCCGATCAGAACCGGCAACGGGTCCCGTACCGGGGGAGGGTTCAGCTTATTTAGCCTCTCCTCGATAACCGGCATCGCCGCGTCGAGCGTGCGCAAGCGGTCGCCTGCGGTCCCGAACTCGTAGCCGTACTCGTCGTAGTCCCTCTGGAACCAGCCGGCCCCGATCCCGAGGATGAGCCGGCCTCCCGAGATGTGGTCCACCGTGCGCGCCATGTCCGCGAGCAGGTTGCCGTTCCGGTAGGAGTTGCAGGTAACCAGCGCCCCGAACTCGACCCTCTCGGTCGCCTCCGCCATCGCCGCCAGCAGCGTCCAGCACTCGAAGTGCTCGCCGTCCGGGTCGCCGGAGAGCGGGAAGAAGTGGTCCCAGTTGAAGAGCGTGTCCGCCCCCATCTCCTCCACTCTCAGCCACGCCTCGCGCATCTGGGCGAAGCTCGCCTGCTGAGGCTGGATCTGGGCCCCCACCCGAACCTCCATAAACTGTCTCCTCTCAAACCCTCCGCCGAGAAGGCCATTATATGGGCCCGTCGAGGGCACGAAGCCGAGATCGGGTATACATTGATGCAGAGCACTGGGTTCTCAGGAGGAGGTCAGGGAGATGTTTGGGGGACTGATGCCCGCGATGGTCACGCCCTTTGACGAGCGGGGGGAGCTGGACCTCGAGGCCACCGAGGCGGTGATAGAGCGCTTCATAGAGGCAGGGGTGAGCGGCATCTCGCCCCTGGGGAGCACGGGTGAGGCCTCGCACCTCACCTCGGACGAGCGCAAGCGCTTCGCCGAGGAGGTCGTGCGGCTCGCGGCGGGACGGGTGCCGGTCGTGATCGGGGTCGGCTTCAGCGGCACGCGGGAGACCGAAGAGCTCGCCCGCCACGCCCAGGAGGCCGGAGCCGACGCCGTGCTCGTCGTCTCGCCTTTCTACTGGAAGGTGGGAGAGGAGGCCCTCTTCCGGCACTTCGCGACCGTGGCGGAGGCCGTAGACATCCCGGTCGTGATCTACAACCTCCCGATGCTGACCGGGATAGACCTCTCGCCCTCCCTCGTCGCGAGGATCGCCGCCGAGTGTCCGAACGCTGTCGGCCTCAAGGACACGGTCACCGAGTACAACCACGTGGTGGGCGTGCTCCAGAAGGTCAAGCCCGTGAGGCCGGACTTCTCGGTGCTGTGCGGGTGGGAGGACCTGATCCTGCCCTCCCTCCTCGCCGGGGCGGACGGCTCGATCTGCGCCTTCGCCAACGTGGCCCCCGAGCTCTTCGTCAACCTGGTCGAAGCAGCCCAGAGCGGCGACCTGACGCGAGCCGCGGAGCTCCACCGCCGGGTCCTCACCCTCGTCACCCTGGGCGTCCACAGCGACCCGGCGATGGGCGCCATAAAGGTGGCCATGAACAAGCTCGGCGTCCCCATCTCCGCCGCCGTCCGCGGTCCCGCCCTCCCGGCCACCGACGAGGGGGCCATAGAGGCAGTGCTGAGAGAGGTCGGGCTGCTGGAGCCTTCGAGGACCGGCTAAGCGCCTCCTTCCTGCGAGCCGGAGAGAGCCGTGGAAGAATGCTTCGAGCGCTACTGGCCTGACATGGAGGATTTCCACCACGGGATGAGGACGAAGCCCTGCTTCGTCTGCGAGATCGCAGCGGGGACCAACGAGCTGCCTCAGCACTTCGTCTACGAAGGCGAGTCGGCCGTAGCCTTCCTGGACGCCTACCCTCGGGCGTATGGCTACACCCTGGTAGCCCCCAGGGAACACCGCGAGCAGGTC
>DATACV010000253.1:0-3081 GCA_036258875.1 Rubrobacteraceae bacterium | reverse complement strand
AAGGGTGGTCTTGCCGTGGTCTACGTGGCCTATGGTGCCGACGTTGAGGTGCGGCTTGGTCCTCTCGAATACGCCTCTTGACATACTGGTCTCCTATCGCTCCGCTATCTCGGCCGCGATGCTCTTGGGCACCTCGGCGTAGTGGTCGAACTGCATGGTGAACGTCGCGCGGCCCTGGGTCTTGGAGCGCACGGTGGTCGCGTACCCGAACATCTCGGAGAGCGGCACCATCGCGCGGATGACCTGCCCGCCTCCCCTCGAGTCCATCCCCTGGATATGGCCCCGCCGGCTCGAGAGGTCGCCCATGACGTCTCCCATGAACTCCTCTGGCACGACTACCTCGACGTCCATTACCGGCTCGAGCAGGACCGGGTTGGCCCGCTTGAGGGCCTCCTTGGCCGCCATGGAGCACGCGATCTGGAACGCCATCTCCGAGGAGTCGACCTCGTGGTAGCAGCCGTCTACCAGCTCCACCTTGACGTCCACGACCGGGTAACCGGCGATGATGCCGGAGTCGAGGGCGTCCTTGATGCCCTTGTCCACGCTAGGGATGTACTCCCTGGGTATGACGCCGCCGACGATCTTGTTGTCGAACTCGTAGCCGCCCTCTTCGTTGTGCTCCATGTTTATGACGGCGTGTCCGTACTGGCCGCGCCCGCCGGTCTGCCTGACGAAGCGGCCCTCGACGTTCTCGGCCCGCCGGCGCACGGTCTCCCTGTAAGCGACCTGCGGTCTGCCGATGTTCGCATCGACCCGGAACTCCCTGAGGAGCCGGTCGAGGATGATCTCGAGGTGCAGCTCACCCATCCCGCCGATGATCGTCTGCCCCGTCTCCTCGTCGCCGCGCACGGTGAAGGTCGGGTCCTCCTCCGCGAGCCGCTGCAGGGCCGCGGAGAGCTTCTCCTGGTCCGCCTTCGTCTTCGGCTCGATGGCCTGGTGAATGACCGGCTCGGGGAAGATCATCTCCTCGAGGACTACCTGCTCGCCACCGCCGGCCGAGACCAGCGTGTCGCCGGTGCCGGTGTTGGAGAGCCCGATCGCCGCGACCAGCTCGCCGGCGTAGACCTCATCGCGCTGCTCGCGGCTGTTGGCGTGCAGCTGCAGGAGCCTGCCGACGCGCTCGCGCTGGCCCTTGGTGGTGTTCATCACGTAGGAGCCGGCCCTGAGCGTGCCAGAGTACACCCGCATGTACGTCAGCTTGCCGACGTGCGGGTCGGACTGGACCTTGAAGGCGAGCGCCGCCAGGGGGCCGTTCTCGTCGGCCTCGAGCGAGACCTCCTCTCCGTCAGGCGTGATGCCCACGATCGGGGGCCTGTCCAGTGGGCTCGGCAGGTAATCTATGACACCGTCGAGCAGCGGCTGCACGCCCTTGTTCTTGAACGCCGACCCCACGAAGACGGGGGTCATCTGGATCTCGAGCGTCGCCTTGCGGATGGCCTCGCGGATCTGGTCGGACTCGATCTCCTCGCCCTCCAGGTACATGACCATGAGCTCCTCGTCCTGGTCTGCTATCGCCTCGAGCAACCGCTCGCGGTACTCGTCGGCGAGATCCTGCACCCCGGACGGGATCTCGGTCTCCTCCCACTCGGCCCCAAGGTCGTCCTTGTAGATGATCGCCTTCATCTCGACGAGGTCCAAGATTCCCTGGAACTCGCTCTCGGCCCCGATCGGCAACTGGACCGGCACCGCGTTGGCGCCGAGCCGCTCGTGCATCGTATCTACGGCCCTGTAGAAGTCGGCCCCGATCCTGTCCATCTTGTTGACGAACGCTATCCGCGGTACCCCGTACTTGTCAGCCTGCCGCCACACCGTCTCGGACTGCGGCTCCACGCCGGCCACGGAGTCGAACAGCGCGATCGCACCGTCCAACACCCGCAGGCTACGCTCGACCTCCACAGTAAAGTCCACGTGTCCGGGCGTGTCTATAATATTGATACGGTACTGCTCCGGGATACGGGTATGGAGGCCCTCCCGCGAGCCGTTCTTACCGTTCTTGGACACGCCGGTACCGCCCCAGAACACGGTGGTCGCGGCGGAGGTGATGGTGATGCCGCGCTCGCGCTCCTGGGCCATCCAGTCCATAACGGCGTTACCGTCGTGGACCTCGCCGAGCCTGTGGGTAAGGCCGGTGTAGAGCAGGATACGTTCCGTTGTCGTCGTCTTCCCCGCGTCGATATGCGCCATGATCCCGATGTTCCGGACCCGGCGCAGCGGGGTCTTTTTAGATACCTGTACAACCATATAGTTTCCTCGTCACCACCTGTAGTGTGCGAACGCGCGGTTGGCCTCGGCCATCCGGTGGGTGTCTTCCTTGCGCTTCACGCTAGAGCCGATGTTGTCTTTCGCGTCGAGTATCTCGCCCGCGAGACGGCGGCCCATCGTCTTCTCGCGCCGGGCGCGGGCGAAGCCGACCATCCAGCGCAGTGCGAGTGTGTTCGCCCGCCTCGGGTTCACCTCGACCGGCACCTGGTAGGTCGCGCCTCCGACCCGGCGACTACGCACCTCGAGGCGCGGCCGGATGTTGTCGAGGGCGTTGTTCAGGACCGTCACGGGGTTCGAGCCGGTCCGCTCCTCGACGAACGAGAGGGCGTCGTAGACTATTCTCTCCGCGATGCTCTTCTTGCCGTCCAGCATGATCTTGTTGATCAGCTGCTGGACGAGCACGCTCCCGTAGACGGGATCGGCGGCAATCCTTCTCTCCGGCGGTGCTGCTCGCCTCGGCATCTTACCTACCCCCCTACGGCTTCTTGGTCCCGTACTTCGAACGGCCCTGCTTGCGGTCGTTGACGCCTAAAGTGTCGAGCGCCCCACGCACCACCTTGTAGCGGACGCCAGGCAGGTCCTTCACGCGCCCGCCGCGCACCAGCACCACCGAGTGCTCCTGCAGGTTGTGCCCCTCACCCGGCACGTAGGCCGTAACCTCGTGGCCGTTCACCAGCTTGACGCGCGCGATCTTGCGCAGCGCCGAGTTCGGCTTCTTCGGCGTGGTGGTCGAGACGCGGGTGCACACGCCACGGCGCTGGGGCGAGCCCTGGAGCGCCGGCGTCGCCGTCTTCTCCTTCTTAAATGTACGCTCATTGC
>DATACV010000252.1:0-4351 GCA_036258875.1 Rubrobacteraceae bacterium | reverse complement strand
CCTCGGCCTAGCCGCCCTACAGCGGCTCGCCCGTGGTCATCCTCTCGCCCCGGAAGTCCATGATGACGAAGTCGCCGTCCTGCACCGGCCTGCCCTCGACCGCCGCGAGCGTCGCGAACTGGCCGCGCATCTGCTCGAGCTGCTCGTCCACCTGCTCTTCCGGAACCTCGACCTCAGCTCTCGGCACCTCGACGCCCTTGTAATCGCCGAGGGTGGCCTCGGGCCGGACCTCGACCGTGGCCGAGAACTTGAAGCCCTCCTCCTCGTCCAGCGGGTCGTCAAAGTGGATCTCCGGGCGGTCTATCGGCCTCAGGTCGGTCTCGACGACCGCCTCCGAGTACCAGGTCGGGAGCCTCTCCTGGAGCGCCTCGTAGTAGATGTAGTCGCGGCCAAGGTGGTTCTCGATCACCCGCCGCGGCGCCTTGCCGGGCCTGAAGCCCGGGACCCGAACCTGCCGCCCGAGCTCGCGCACCTTTGCCTCCACCCCGGCGCGTACCGCCTCGGGCGGCACCTCCACGTCGAGGCGTACCTTGTTGTCTTCGAGCTTCGTTACGTTAGCCGTCATACGCTCCTGATTCTTCTCCGCCAGCCCCCGGCCGGCGCCGCGAGGTGCGAGAGGCGGGATTTGAACCCGCACGCCCGAAGGCACTAGATCCTAAATCTAGCGTGTCTACCATTCCACCACTCTCGCTCTCGCAAAAAACCTGTCGCGATTATAACAGCAGCGATCATCCCGCCCGCCCCCACGGCGCCAGTTACGCTAAGGGCGCACGCTCCGGCTTCGCCGTCGCTAGCACGCCTGCTTCGCAGGCTCTCAGCCCGTCCCCAATCGGGGACTTGTCAGCAAGCTTCCAGCCTCCGGCTGTCGCTTATCAGCAAGCATCGGACCTACGGTCCTCGCTCTCAGCTCCTTCCTGCTCGGGACTATCCCGAAACGCCTCGCGCGGCCGCTTCGGGTGGCGCCGGGCCGCGCCCAGGACAACTTGCTGACAAGCGAGGGCGAAGCCCGAGCGTGCTGATAAGTCCCCTGAAAGGGGACGGGCTGAAAGCGGAGGCGTCAGCCAGAGCGTGCTGAAAGCTGCCGAAGGCAGCGTGCTGCTCGCCGCAGCGGCGAGCTAGTAGCGGAACTCCGCGAGGACGGCCTCGTTGGCCTCCTGGTCGGGGACGAGGACCTGGTTCCCGTTCGGCAGGGTCTTCGGGGTGCCCTCGAGCTGGGCCGAGGTCATCTGGGCGCCACGACCCCGGCTTATGAGGACCCGGCCGAGGGCGAGCGCCTGGTCGAATCCGAGGTTCGTCTCGACGTTGCGGTTCATGACACGCGAGATCTCGGGCACCTTGCGAACGGTATCCCATCCGAGGGCCTTGCTGCGCAGCGCGGCGATGAGGCGTTGCTGGCGCTCGATGCGGTCGAGGTCCCCCCCGTCTGTCTTGCGGTAGCGGGCGTAGAAGAGCGCTTGGGCTCCGTTGAGGGTCTGCAACCCGTCCTTTATGCCGTACTTCGGGGGGATCTCGTCTTCCACGTCGACCTCCACCCCGCCCATGGCGTTGATCACGTCCTTGAAGCCCTCGAAGTCCACCACCGCGTAGTGTTCTACGGGGACCCGGGCGTATCCTTGCAACGCGCGCATGGTCTGCTCGATGCCGCCGTAGGAGTAGGCCGCGTTGATCCTGTCCTCCACCCCCGGCTCTATCTCGACGAGCAGGTCCCGCGGCACCGAGAGCAGCTTGACCTCGCCGGTCTCCGGCACCACCTGGACGAGCATAACGGTGTCCGTGCGGCTCCCGGTCCCCTCGACCTCGCTCCCCGGCCGCTCGTCCACACCAAGGACGAGCACGTTGAGCGGGCCCTCCGGGACTTCCTGCGAGCCCCCGAGTATCCCCTGCAGCCAACCGGGCCGGGACTCGCCGTCTCCGCCGGCTTCCGCGCCACCGTTCGCCTCGTAACCCAGGGTCTCCATTGCAGTAGGCAAGGCACCGGCGCGCACCCCGACCCCGATCATCAGCGCAACCGCCAGCCCGGCTGCGAGCGAGAAGAGCAAGCGGGGCCAGCGCGCAGCGTGAGAAGCCTTGGTGTACCTCTGAAACTCCCGCATCTCCAGGGAGAGTCTAATGCGCCGTTACAGACTAGGCAACAAGACCCGGAAAAGTCCTGCACGCAAGCGCTCGCGACCGGGTCCGGTCGATCAGTGCGTGCGGTAGGCGGCGCCCGGGAGCGTCAGGCGGGGCCTGAGGGTTACCCCGCCCCCAGGCGTCTTATCGCCCCGATAAGCTCGCCGGGGGTTGAGAGCTTGTCCATTATCTCGCTCGCACCGGCCTCTGTGGCCCTCTCCAGGCTCGCGGGGTCGAGGCTGGCGCTCAGGATCAGTACCGCCGCGTCGGGGTTAGCCCCGCGCAGGTCCGAGATCAGGTCCACCCCGTTTCCGTCGGGGAGGCCGAGGTCGAGGACCGCCACGTCGAAGCTCACCACCGCCGCGTGCTCGCGGGCCTCGGTGAGGGAGCCCGCCTCGGCGACCACCTCGAGGTCGGGCTGGCGGGCCAGCAAGGCCACCATCAGGCGCCTGAAGTCGGGCTGATCCTCGACGAGCATGATGCGGGTCCGCATCGCGACCTGCTTCCCCTCCATCCCTATCCTTTCTGTGGTACCGGAACTCGTAAGCTCACCCTGGTTCCCTCGCCGGTCTCGCTCTCGATGCGCAGTTTACCTCCGACGACGGCGGCACGCTCGCGCATGCTGTTTATCCCCACGCCCGACCGGGTCTCCGGCCCGAACCCCCGTCCGTCGTCCGAGACCTCCGCCACCAGGTCTTCTCCCTCCACCCTCAGCGAGACCAGGACCCTTCTCGCCCCGGAGTGGCGGCGCGCGTTGGTGATCGCCTCCTGTATCACGCGTGAGACCTGCGTCCCGGTCTCCCCCAGCGGCGCCGCGGGGACCTCCTCCCCCACCTCCAGGCTCATCTCGCACCCCGGAGCCCGCGCCCTGCTCCTCTGCACCAGGGACCTCACCACCTCCGGAAAGGGGCGATCCCGCTCCTCATCGAGGCGCAGGTCGTTGACCGCGTCGCGTAGTCCCTGGGCTGCGCGGCGGATCGCGTCTATCGACTTCTGCAGCTGCCCCTCCAGGGCGCTGCCCTCGACCTGGAGTATGATGAGCCCCATGGCTGCCGCGGTGTAGGAAAGGTCTTGCAGGACGCCGTCGTGCAGGTCGCGCGCGATCCGCCTTCGCTCGGAGTCCCGGATCTCCCGCAGTGCATCCTCTGCTCGCCTGCGCTCGGTTATGTCGCGGAAGATGTTGACCGCCATGCGGACCCTCCCGAGCTCGTCGCGGACGGGCGATGCCCTGACGATCGACCAGCGCTCCTCGCCAGTCGCCAGGAGGCGGAACAGCAACAGCTCGTCGGCAGCTTCCTCGCCCGCCAGCGCCCTGCGCCCCGGCAGCTTCTCCAGCGGGAAGGGATCGCCCTCCTCGTCCAGCACCTCGAACCTCTGCATCACCTCCCCTAGCGGCGCCTCGACGAGGGCCTGCCCCGAGGGGTAGCCGATCATCCTCGCCGCCGCCTCGTTGGCGTAGATGATCCGCCCCGTGGGGTCCTGTGCGGTAACGCCGTCGGCGACCCCCTCCAGGATGACCCGGAGCTCGTCCCTCGAGCGCCGCAGCTCCGCCTGGGCCCACTCGCGCTCGGCGATCTCGCGCTGGGCCTCCTCGTAGAGCCTGGCGTTGTCCACGGCGAGCGCCGCCCTGCGGGCTACCTCCTCTGCGAGCTCCAGATCCGCCTCCCCGTACCTGCGACCCGACTCGGCCGAGACCAGGGTGATGGCGCCGAGCGTCCTCTCGCGCGCTATCATCGGCACGACCATCGCGGAGGTGAACCCGATCTCGCGCAGGATCTCGAGGTGCCCCTCGTCGCGGGCGGCGGCCTCGAGCATCTCCTCCGTGACCTCGGCGTAGAACTCGGGGCGGCCGGTCCTCAGCACGTGCGGCACCCCGCCGGGTGCTTCGGGGTCCGGAGGGTAGCGCTCTTGCAGCTTCATGGCGAGGAGCACTTTGTCGGGGTCGGGATGCTCCACAGCGAGCCTCTCGACGGCGCCACCCTCCAGAACGTCCACGGCGCACCAGTCGGCCAGCGCCGGCACCGCGAGCCGCGCCACGCTCGCCAGCGTCACCCGATAGTCCAGCGAGGAGGAGAGCAGCGCGCCAGCGTCTGCCAGAAAGCGCTGCTTCGCCTCGGCCCGCTCGCGCTCGATCGCCGCGGCGAGCACGTTGGCCACAGTCCTCAGGAAGTTGGCGTCGTCCTCGGTGAACTTCCTGCGTTCCCTACTGTGCGCGCCCAGGATGCCGAATGGTTGTCCTCCG
>DATACV010000251.1:0-23254 GCA_036258875.1 Rubrobacteraceae bacterium | reverse complement strand
GCTCCGGAAGCGGTGCGCTCGTTCGCCGAACTGGCGGTGCAAAGCGGAGTTCGGCGGCTGGTGCTCCTCTCGGGGCGGGGCGAGGAGGAGGCACAACGTGCCGAGGTGGCCTTGCGGGAGGTGAGCGACGAGGCCGGCGTCGAGTGGACGATCGTGCGCTGCGCCTGGTTCATGCAGAACTTCGACGAGTACTTCCTGCTGGAGCCGATCCTGAGCGGCGAGGTCGCCCTCCCTTCCGGGGACGTCCCCGAGCCGTTCGTGGACGCCGACGACATCGCAGACGTCGCGGTGGCCGCCCTGACGGAGGACGGGCACGCGGGCGAGATCTACGAGCTGACCAGCCCCAGGCTCCTGACCTTCGAGGAGGCGGTAGGCGAGATCGCGAAGGCGACCGAACGGGAGATCCGTTTCGTCCCGGTCTCCCTGGAGGAGTACGAGTCCATGATGGCCGAAGCGGACGTGCCGCCCGAGGTCGTCTCGGCTCTCACCTTCCTGTTCGGCGAGGTCCTCGACGGGCGCAACGCCCACCTGACGGATGGAGTCCAGCGCGCCCTGGACCGGGAGCCCAAGGACTTCGCAGACTACGCTCGGGACGCTGCCGCGACCGGAATCTGGGACGGTGGACGATGACCGGGGTCTACTATGCCGCGACGCTAGCTACCGCCCTCGGATGCGGGCTGGTCGCCGGCGTCTTCTTCGCATTCTCGACGTTCGTGATGCCCGCACTCAAGCGGGTGCCGCCGGCAAATGGCATCGCCGCGATGCAATCGATCAACGAGCTGGCCGTCACCCCCGCTTTCATGGCGGCGCTGTTCGGGACGGCCGTGGCCTGCCTCGGGCTGGTCGTGCGGGCCGCTGTCTCCTCGGGCGAGTGGCCCACGGCGTTGGTGATCGCCGGCGGCGCGCTCTACCTCGTCGGCACCATAGGGGTAACGATCGCGTGCAACGTCCCGCTCAACGACGGCCTCGCGACGCTGCACCCCCAGGGCGCCGGCGCGGCGAGCCGCTGGGCCGAGTACGTCGCGAAGTGGACCGCGTGGAACCACGTGCGGACCGTCGCCGCCCTGGCCGCGGCGGCCGTGCTCATCGCTGCGCTCCGTGTCTAGAAGTTGCGGGAAGAGCTGGGCGGTGGACGGCTTCATGGAGTCGCCAGAGGAGTGGGCCTTCGCCTGCTCCAACGACGAGATGGAGGAGGTGGAAATTTGACCCTGACATCGTGTTAGGCCTTAGGCTAGGAGTTGCCATGCTGACCTACGGCTACATCGCCAGACACGGCCGAGTCTCGGTGCGCATGCTGCGGGACAGCGACGTGATCGGGCTGCTGGCCCCTCTGGGCCACAGTTCCAGAGCGATCTTGAGGCCACCAAGTGAGGAGAGGAGATAACTGCAATGGCAGAGAACGTAGTCGACGTGGACGACAAGACAACCGAGGAGATCCGCCCGTTCCGGGTCGAGGTCCCACAGGCAGATCTCGACGACCTGCGGGAGCGCCTGGCTCGCACCCGCTTCCCCGACGAGATACCGGGGGTGGGCTGGAGCAGGGGCGGCCCGCTCGGGTACCTGAAGCGCCTCACCGAGTACTGGCAGAACGGCTACGACTGGCGCCGGTGGGAGGCCAGGCTTAACGAGTTCCCCCAGTTCACCACCACCATCGACAGCCAGACCATCCACTTCCTGCACGTCCGCTCGCCCGAGCCGGATGCGCTGCCGCTGATCCTCACCCACGGCTGGCCCAGCTCGCCCGTGGAGTTTTTGAAGGTGATCGGTCCTCTGGCCGATCCTCATGTTCTGGGCGCCAACCCCACCGATGCCTTCCACCTCGTGATCCCCTCGCTGCCGGGCTACGGGTTCTCCACACCGGTACGGGAGAGTGGCTGGGGCAACCTGTTCCGGGTCGCCCAGACCTGGGCGAAGCTGATGCGCCGCCTGGGCTACGAGCGCTACGCGGTCCAGGGCACCGACGTAGGCGCAGGGGTGGCGGGGATGCTCGCCATGGTCGATCCCGAGCGGGTGGTCGGCACTCACCTGACCGGAACGGCGGCGGCGATGCCGTTCGGGCCTCCCATCGACCTCCGTGGCTTGTCCGAGGCCGACAAGGCGCGTGGCGAGCGGTTCAATGAGTTCCAGACCGACGGGCTCGGCTACCTGCACGTGCAGGCGACCCGCCCGCAGACCCTTGCCTACTCCCTGAACGACTCCCCGGTCGGACAGCTTGCCTGGATCGTCGAGAAGTTCCAGGAGTGGACCGATCCGGAGGCGAAACTGCCCGAGGACGCCGTCGATCGTGATCAGATGCTCACCAACGTCAGCATCTTCTGGTTCACCGGCAGCGGCGCCTCCTCGGCTCATGCCACCTACGATGGCATGCAGGCGTGGCGCGAGATGGCCGCACGGCAGGCACAGGAGGTGGGCACCCACGAGAGCGAGCGCTCGGGCCCGCCGACGGGCGTCGCGGTGTTCGCAGCGGACACCACCATCCGGAGTCTGATGGACCCCTCGGGTGAGATCGAACACTGGACGGAGTTCGACCGCGGAGGCCACTTCCCGGCGATGGAGGCGCCCAACCTCCTCGCAGAAGATATCCGGGCTTTCTTCCGCAAGCTCCGCTGATCCCGGATGATGGCCGGGGTCTTCTTCGACTTCTCGGCCTTCGTGATGCCGGCGCTGAAGCGGTTGAAGCCGGCGGAGAGCGTCGCCGCGATGCAGTCCATCAACGTGGCAGCGGTTACCCCAGCCTTCGTGACGGCGCTCTTCGGGACCGCCGCGGTCTGTGGCCTCCTGGGAATCTCCACCCCCCGATCCACCTTTTGGTGGATGTCTCTCCACACTGCTCGCAATACCATCAGAGCATCGATAGAAGACCGCTGTGTAGCAAACGTAGGGTCACAGGAGGCGCTGCCATGACCGAGTCCACCCCAACCAAGACCTCGCCATCAACGTCGCCGGGATCTGCGGCGATCTCCAGACGCAGCCTGCGTCTCGGCCGACGCTAGAGAAAGGTAGTTTTACGCAATCTATTGGTTGGTTTTTAGGACTATTGTCGTATGCTTGGAATAGAGAATCGCAAACTGCGAGGGACGGAGGTATATGAGTTCGACGACACCTGATAGGAACCGCTGGATCGCCCTCTACGTGCTCTGCGTGGGGGTGTTGATGATCGTGCTCGACGCCACGGTAGTCAACGTGGCGCTGCCGGCGATCCAGGAGGACCTCGGCTTCTCGCAGTCGAGCCTGGCCTGGGTAGTCAACGCGTACCTGATCGCCTTCGGCGGCCTGCTGCTGCTCGCCGGACGGCTCGGCGACCTCGTCTCCCGCAGGGGGGTTTTCCTGGCTGGCCTCGGCGTGTTCACGGTGGCCTCGCTGCTGTGCGGGCTGGCGCAGAGCCAGGGTGTGTTGATCGCGGCGCGGTTCGTGCAGGGTGTGGGGGGTGCGATGACCGCCGCGGTCGTACTCGGCATGATCGTCACGATGTTCCCCGAGCCGCGAGAGCAGGCGAAGGCCATAGGCGTCTTCAGCTTCGTAGCCTCCGCCGGAGGTTCGGTCGGGCTGCTCGCCGGCGGCGTCCTTACCCAGTCGATCAACTGGCACTGGATCTTCTTTATCAACGTTCCCATCGGCGTCGCGACGGCGGTGCTCGCGCTGCGGCTGCTGGAGAGAGACGAAGGCATCGGTTTCGGGCGAGGGGCAGACTTCCTGGGGGCGGCCCTGATTACCGGCTCGCTCATGCTGGGCGTCTACACCATCGTCAAGCCGGCCGCCGAGCTCGGCTGGGGCGCGGGACAGACTCTCTGGCTCGGCTTCGCCTCGCTCGGGCTCCTGGGTGCCTTCGTGGCACGTGAGGCAACGGCGAGCAACCCCCTCATGCCGCTGCGCGTCTTCCGCTCGCGCAACGTCACGGGTGCGAACATCATCCAGGCGCTCACCGTAGCCGGGATGTTCGGGATGTTCTTCCTCGGGGTGCTCTACCTGCAGAGGGTGCTAGGCTACGACGCCCTCCAGACCGGTCTTGCCTTCCTGCCCACGACCGTCGTCATCGGGGCCCTCTCGGTGCGCTACGCGGAGCGGCTCATCATGCGCTTCGGCGCCAGGACGACGCTCCTCCCCGGCCTGGTGCTGATAGCAGCCGGGCTCGCCCTCTTCGCGCGGGTGCCCGTGGAAGGTGACTACCTGATCGACGTCCTGCCCTCTACGCTCCTGCTTGGGATCGGTATCGGAGCTGCCTTCCCGGCGCTGATGACGCTGGCGATGTCGGGCGCGACGCAGAGCGACGCGGGTCTGGCCTCCGGCCTCGTGAACACGACGGTGCAGGTCGGCGCGGCCGTGGGGCTCGCCGTGCTCGCGACCCTCTCCGCGACGCGCAGTGCGTTCCTGATCGAGAACGGCGCGCCCACCGCTGCCGCGTTGACGGGCGGCTACCAGCTGGCGTTCCTGATCGGGGCCGGCCTCGTCGTCATCGCCATCGCGGTCGCCGTGACGGTGCTCGAGCCAGGGCGCGAAGCGGAGGAGATCCAGGCAGAGCCCGCCGACCGCGAGGCGGCGTAGGGGCCGGCGAGGACCAGACAGGCACGGTTTCCCAGCTGGCCGCAGCTCAGCTTTCGGGGACCGGGGCCGTTTCGAGAAAAAGGAGAGCGGATAATGATAGAGCGAAATAATTCAGCATCGTCCGAGGCCAACCCCACCGACATCTCGATACCGGAGCTCCAGGCCGCCCTCAAGGGGCGGGTGATCACGCCCGGCGACGACGGCTACGACGAGGCGCGTACGGCCTTTCCCGGCGATATCGACCGCTACCCGGCTCTGATCGTCCGGGTCGAGGACGCCACCGACGTCTCGAGGGTAGTGACGCTCGCCCGCGAGACCGGGCTGGAGCTGGCCGTCAAGAGCGGCGGACACAGCGGCGCCGGTCACAGCACCACGGACGGAGGGATCCTGCTCGACCTCGCGGAGATGAAGAACCTCGAGATCGACGTCGAGGGGCGCACCGCGTGGGCCGAGACCGGCCTCACCGCCGGCGAGTACACGGCCGCGGTCGGCGCGCACGGCCTCGCCACCGGCTTCGGCGACACCGGCTCCGTCGGGATCGGGGGGATCACCCTGGGCGGCGGCGTCGGGTTCCTGGTGCGCAAGCACGGCCTCACCATAGACGACCTCCTGGCCGCAGACGTCGTGACGGCGGACGGCCGGCTCCTGCGCGCGGACGCCGAGACGCACCCCGACCTCTTCTGGGCCATCAGGGGAGGAGGGGGGAACTTCGGGGTGGCCACCCGGTTCAAGTTCCGGCTGCACGAGGTAGGTACCATCGTGGGAGGGATGCTGCTGCTCCCCGCCACGCCCGAGGTCATCGCCTCGTTCATCGCCGAGGCGGAGGCGGCGCCTGAGGAGCTCTCGGCCATCGCCAACGTGATGGCGGCGCCGCCGATGCCGTTCGTGCCCCCAGAGATGTACGGAGAGCTCGTCATTCTGGCGCTCATGGCCTACGCCGGCGAAGTGGATGAGGGCGAGCGCGCCATAGCTCCTTTCAGGGCGCTCGCCGAGCCGATCGCCGACATGGTCAAGCCGATGACCTACCCCGAGATGTACCCGCCCGAGGAGGGCGAGTACCACCCGACCGCGGCGGCGCGCACGCTGTTCATGGACACCGTCGACCGCGACGTCGCACAGACGATCTTCGAGTACCTCCAGGCGTCGGACGCGCCAATGCGGGTTGCGCAGCTGCGGGTCCTGGGTGGCGCGATGGCCCGCGTGCCCGCGGAGGCCACCGCCTTCGCCCACCGCTCCTCGCGCATCATGGCCAACGTCGCCGCGTTCTACGAGGGCCCGGAGGATCGGGCCAGACGCGAGGAGTGGGTCACCGACTTCGCGGCGGCGCTGGATAGGGGCGACGGCGGCGCGTACGTCAACTTCCTCGGCGACGAGGGCGAGGAGCGCGTGCGCGCCGCCTACCCAGGGCCGACCTGGGAGAGGCTGGTGGAGATCAAGGGCCGCTACGACCCCACCAACCTCTTCCGGCTTAACCAGAACATACCGCCGGCGAGCGGGCGGGCCGCGACCTCGTGAGCGAGCGGCTGCGATCGGTAGTCGAGCGACTGGCCCTCCGGCCGGACTACCGGGTGCTCGAGATCGGGTGCGGCCACGGGGTTGCGGCGACGCTAGTCTGCGAGCGCCTCGAGAAAGGGCGTCTCACCGCCGTCGACCGCTCGGCGAAGATGATCGAGGCCGCCACGCGCCGGAACGCAGCCTACGTCGAGGCCGGCAGGGCCGAGTTCCTGGTTGCAGACCTCGAGGACCTCGCCATCCTGGGCGACCGCCGCTTCGACAAGATCTTCGCGGTCCGCGTTGGCCTCTTCCACCGCGAGCCCGAGCGTGCGCGTAGCCTGGTCGAGCCCTTGCTCGCGCCCGGCGGAGAGGTCCTCGCCTTCTTCGACACGCCCTCGAAACCTGGCGTCTCGTAGCAGAATGGAGGAGGGCGAGCCGGTGAAAAAACAGGTGCTGTTCGTCCACGGTGGCGGGGAGGAAGCATACGAAGAAGACAGGAAGCTGGCAGAGAACCTGCGGGACGTGCTCGGGGCCGCATACGATGTGCGGTGTCCACGGATGCCGGACGCGGACAGCCCCGAGTACGGGGCGTGGAGAGATCGGATCTCGGAAGAGCTAGCCGCCCTGGACGGCGAAACGTTCCTCGTCGGGCACTCTCTGGGGGCTTCGACCTTGATGAAGTACGTCTCCGAAGAAGCTGTGGAGGGGCGCGTCGCGGGGCTGTTCCTCGTCGCGCCGCCCTCCTGGGGCGCCGAGGATTGGGAGGTCGGCGAGTACGAGCTGCGACCGGGCTTCGCGTCGAAGCTCCCCGCAGACCTGCCGGTGTTCATCTACCACAGCCGCGACGACGAGGTGGTGCCGTTCGCGCACCTCGCGCTGTACGCGGAGAGACTACCGGGGGCTACCGTCCGCGAGTTCGACGGCCGGGGACACCAGTTCGGCGACGACCTCTCCGAGGTTGCCAGGGACATCAAAGGGTTGTAGAGAGATCCGAAAAGGAGGATCAAGATGGGCAGGGTAGTCGTCTCGCAGTTCATCTCGCTGGACGGGGTGGTCGAGGACCCCGGCGGATCCGAGGAGTTCGACCGCGGCGGCTGGGCATTCCAGTTCGACCGCGGTCCCGAGGGCGACCAGTTCAAGCTCGACGAGGTGATGGCGAGCGGGGCCCTGCTGCTCGGCCGGGTGACCTACGAGGGATTCGCCGCAGCCTGGCCGTCGAGGTCCGGGGACTTCGCCGACAAGTTCAACAACATGCCCAAGTACGTAGTCTCGACGACGCTCGAAGACCCCGAGTGGAACAACTCGACGGTGATCAGCGGCGACGTAGCCGAGGCCGTCGCCGCGCTCAAGCGGGACGTGGACGATGACATCCTCGTCAACGGCAGCGTCCGGCTCGTGCAGACCCTGATGGAGCACGGCCTCGTCGACGAGTTGCGGCTGATGGTCTTCCCCCTGGTCGTCGGGGCCGGCAAGCGCCTCTTCGGCGAGACCAGCGACGCGGTAACGCTGCGGCTCGTGGACTCGAGGCCGGCGGGCGAGACCCTCATCCTCATCTACGAGCCACGCACGAGCGAGGCAGAGAGTGCTTGAAGACGCCAAGGTCGCGGCACGCATACCGGTGCGGGACCTGCAACGGGCCAGGTCGTTCTACGCGGAGAAGCTGGGTCTCGAACCGAGCGAAGAAAGACCAGGGGGCCTGCTCTACCGCCTCGGTGAAGGGGAGTTTGCGCTCTTCGAGTCGGCCGGCGCCGCCTCGGGAGATCACACCCAGATGGCGTGGGAGGTCGAAGACATCGAGGCGACGGTGGAGCGGCTGCGAGCGCGCGGGGTGGTGTTCGAGGAATACAACCTTCCGGGCCTGAGGACGGTCGGTGGCATAGCCGAGGTCGCCGGGAACTACCCGAGCAAAGGAGGCGTTGGCGAGAAGGCCGCCTGGTTCAGGGACGGCGACGGCAACCTCTTCGGAATCGGCCAGCCGCTGAGTTGAGGCGGACGCCGACCGGTCGGCGCTCAGGAGGTTTCATGAACCAGACCAGGTTCGAGCTCATGCCGGTAGGGTGGGTGGAGTCGCCGCTCACCGACCAGGCATCGGCGCCCAAGCAGGGCCGCGAGGGCTCCCCCGAGGCGTGGCTCGTGTTCGAGCCGTGGGTGTTGCAGGGCATCGAGGGGATCCGGGCGGGCGACGAGGTCATGGTCCTGACGTGGCTGGACCGCGCCAGGCGGGACGTGCTTCGGGTTCACCCGCGCGACGACGTCGCCAACCCCGAGCAAGGGGTATTCAACACGCGCTCGCAGGACCGTCCCAACCCGATCGGGCTCCACCCCGTCGAGGTCGTGTCGATCGAGGGCAACCGGTTCAGGGTACGCAACCTCGAGGCCCTGGACGCAACCCCGATCCTGGACGTCAAGCCGGTGCTCGGGCCGGCGTCATGACGTCCAGGAAGGGGAGGGATCCTGGGCAGGAGCTCGGGGCGATCGCCAGGACGATCATAGATTCCAACCTCTACATGACGCTCGGAACCGCCGACGAAGATGGAGACCCCTGGGTGTCGCCCGTGTACTACGCGTCCGCGGGATACTCGGAGTTTTACTGGGTCTCGTACTCGGAGGCGAGGCACTCGCGCAACCTCGCGGTGCGCCCGCGAATAAGCATCGTGATCTTCGACTCCCGGGCATCCATCGGCACGGGCCAGGGGGTGTACATGACGGCCGTGGCCCGCGAGCTTGCGGAC
The DNA here is from genome assembly GCA_036258875.1 of Rubrobacteraceae bacterium. GTDB lineage: Bacteria > Actinomycetota > Rubrobacteria > Rubrobacterales > Rubrobacteraceae > JALYGY01. The sequence goes on along the minus strand of DATACV010000251.1, from coordinate 14,486 downwards.
CGCGATCTCGACCGGAGCATCGAGATCTACTCTCGCAGGTCCGAAGCGCACGGAGCGCGCGAGTGGACGCGGACGGACGTGCGCCCGCCGGCCCGACATCGCCTGTACCACGCCACCGTGTCGGAACACTACGTGCTGGGCCAGCGGGACAAGCGGATGCCAGTGAGGGTGGAGTAAGTTTCAGATCCCGCGGCGTTGTGGCCGCCAGGAGCGGTACAGCCGAAAGGAGGTGGTCTCATGGAGGTGAGTGGAAGCGTCGCTGTGGTGACCGGAGCCGCCGCGGGTACCGGACGTGAGATCTCGCTCCGACTCGGGGCCGACGGCGCGCTCGTCGTCGTCGCCGACGTAGACCCGTGGGCGGGTGAGGAGACGGCGCGAGAGATCGAGACGCGAGGAGGTACCGCGCGCTTCGTCCGGGCCGATGTCACCTCCGGCGATGACGTCCGGCGCATGGTGACTTTCGCAGAGTCGGAGCTGGGCAGGCTGCGGATTCTCGTAAATAACGCCGGCGGAGGCGGGCACGTCGAGCCACACTTTCCCGAAGCCAATCCCGATCAGTGGCAGGCTACGCTGGATCTGAACCTGCGGGGAGCGATGCTCGCCACGCAGCTCGCTCTGGGCCCGATGCGCCTCGCGGGAGGAGGCGTGGTTGTCAACGTCGCATCAACGGCAGGCCTGGGCTTCGGTCCCTACGACTCCCCCGAGTACGCGGCGGCGAAGGCCGGGCTGATCCGCTTCACGTCTTCTCTGGCCGGTCTGCGAGAGAGCACGAACGTACGGGTCAATTGCGTGGTGCCGGACTGGATTGCGACCCGGCGGGCATTGGAACAGCTTGCCCGGATGACGCCGGTGCAGCGGGCTGCGATGCCCGCGCCTCGACCGCCCGAGGAGGTCGCGGGCGCCGTGGTCGATTTCGTTCGCGACGAGGACCTCGCCGGTCGGGTGATGGTGATGTGGCCCGGCGAGCCCGCTCGTCTGCTAGACCCCGAACTTCGCCTGTAGCGGAGGCGCTCCGAGGGAGCTAGCGCCGGACACGTCCGAGACCCTCGCGTCTAACACGGAAGACCGCGCGGATCTCTACCCCCCCGATCCACCCTTTGGCCGATACACCTGCACCCACTTCCCCATTACGCTCGTGAGTACGAACCGAAAGGTCGTGCGACGGACTACTCAGGAGGACAGAAGGTGTACGGGATGATGAGCACGGAGGTCTTGAGACGTCGGCGCGAGGAGTCGCTGCGCGAGGCGGAACTGGCCCGGCTGAGGGCGGCGCTGCGGACCAACCGCGGGAGACCCGCCGCCCACCGATTGGCCTCGACGGTGGCGTGGGAGCTGGCAAGGGCCGCCGGGCGCCTTCGCAAGTACTTCAGGAGGCCGGAGAAGACCGGCTAGGACCAGGTGGGCGGCATGACCACACCAGGGGGCGACCACTTCGAGGCCCCACTTGGTTCCTCGAGGAGCGGGCGCTTGCGGTTCACGAACGGCGCTCATCGGGTCACCATCAGGTCCGACCCGCGCATGCGGAGCCTGTGCCGCGCGCGCTTCGGGGAGCTGGTGCCGATGATAGGGATGCGCAGGGGCGTCGTGACCATCCGGTATCCCGGTGGCCCGTCATGCGACTGGCTCGACGGCAGGTCGGCGGGGTGTCCCGCCGAGGTCGCGCTCAACGCGGGCATCCCGTGGGACATCGAGGTCCGCGGCGGTGCCTCACGGCTAACCGCCGATCTGCGTGGGCTTCGGCTCGGCGCGCTCAGCGTGGACGGTGGCGCCGGCCGCGTGGAGGTGCTGCTCCCCACTCCCTCGGCCACCGTGGCCGTGGCCATCCTCGGCGGCGCGAGCAACGTCGCCATCCGCCGCCCCGAAGGGGTAGCCGCGCGGCTCCGCGTGGGTGGCGGCGCCACCCTCCTGAGGTTCGACGACAGGCGCATCGGCGCCGCGGGTGGCGAGCTCGACCTGCGGAGCCAGGGCTACGACCGTGCCACCGGCCGCTACGACGTGGCGATCACGGGCGGCGCCAACAACGTGACAATCGACCAGTTTTCGATGCCAGAGAAGGAAGGAGACGACTTTGATCGGGAAGGCGAGTGAGAAGGTGACGCAAAAGGGAGATGCCGGGACTGCCATGGTGGAGGCCCGTGGGGTCGAGAAGACCTACGCGGCGGGCGGGGCGCTCGTTCACGCCCTCCGAGGGGTGGACCTCTCCATCACGCGCGGGGAGATGGTCGCCGTCATGGGACCCTCGGGGTGCGGAAAGACTACGCTCCTCAACTGCCTCTCGGGCCTCGACGAGTTCGACGGGGGCGAGGTCCTCGTCGGTGGCGAGTCCATCTCGAGGATGTCCGACAGGAAGCGTACGCGGTTCAGGGCGCAGAGGATGGGCTTCATCTTCCAGACGTACAACCTGATCCCCGTCCTCTCCGCCGTCGAGAACGTGGAGCTGCCGCTCCTGGTGGCAGGCGCGAAGCCTGAAGATGCGCGCAGGCGGGCGACGGCGGCGCTGGAGACGGTCGGGGTCCCCGAGCAGGCGCACAAGCGCCCCAACGAGATGAGCGGCGGCCAGCAGCAGAGGGTGACTGTAGCCCGCTCGCTCGTCAACGACCCGGCCATAGTGTGGGCCGACGAACCCACAGGGGCCCTCGACTCCGAGACCAGCGCCGGGATCATGGACCTCCTGGTCCGCCTGAACCGGGAGCAGGGCCAGACCTTCGTCCTCGTCACCCACGACGTCTCGGTGGCCGGCAGGGCGCACCGCCTGGTGCGGATGCGCGACGGCAGCATCGAGGACGACGAGCCGAACGACGAGGGGAGGCAGCATGGATGAGCTTTTCGGCATACCGGCGCAGCAGTTGACCCGGGTCCTCCTCGGCGTCTTCGCCGCGGGCGCCCTCATCCTCGCCGCGATGGCCGCGCGCGACCGGACCTCCTTGAGGATGGCGGTGAGGAACATCCCGCGCCGCCGGGCGCAGACAGCCCTGATCGTCGTTGGCCTGATGCTCGCGACCGCCCTCTTCTCGGCGGCCTTTACCACGGGAGACACGCTCACCAACTCCCTCCGCGTCCAGGCGCTGGAGACCATTGGCCGCGTCGACGTCGTGGTGCTGGCCGAGCGCCCCGGCGGCGCGCAGCCCGTCGCCGCGGCGGCGTTCGGCGCCGCAGGATCTCCACCTCCCGCGGCGCGCGAGAGGTACTTCGACGGGAACCTCGTCGGCGAGATGCGCGAGAGGCTCTCCGGCTCCGCGAGCGTCGCCGGTGTGGCCCCGCTCGCCAGGGAGACCGTGCCGGTCACGTCGCCGGGGACTGACCTCTCCGAGCCCCGGGTGGACGTGATGGGCATGGACGCTGACGCTATGCAGCCCTTCGATAAGCTCGAGACCGCATCGGGAGAGACCCTCGCCGTCGGGGAGCTGGGGGAGAACGAGGTCTACCTCAGCGCGAAGACCGCCGAAGGCCTCGGCGTCGACGTGGGCGACGAGGTCGAGGCGGCCCTGTTTCGGTCCACCCCGGAGCCTGAGATCCGGCGGCGCTCTGCGATGCCGCAGGGCCCTCCCGCCGGGTTCGAGGCCGGAGCGCGCCCTCCGGGCGCGGTGGATGAGGCGCAAGCCGTCCAGCCCGCGGTCCGGGAGCGTCCCCCGCGGTTCGAGATAGCGGGCGTCTACGAGAGTGGGGCCAACCCCGGCTCGGACACCTCGATGGTGATGCCGCTGGGAAACCTCCAGAGACTAGTCGGTGAGGATGGCAGGATAAACGAGGTCCTCATCACGCACGGCGGCCCCGCCGTGGAGGGCGGGAAGCACACGGCGTCCACCGTGGACGCCCTCCGGCCCCTCCTGGCGGACAACGGCCTCGAGGCCGACCCCGTGAAGAGAGAAGCCGTGGAAGGGGCCGACCGGATGGGCGAGACCTTCTCCACCCTCTTCGTCCTCTTCGGGCAGTTCTCCGTGGCGGCGGGGATGCTCCTGATCTTCCTGATCTTCGTGATGCTCGCCGCCGAGCGCAAGCGGGAGCTCGGCATAGCGCGCGCCGTCGGGATGCAGCGCTCCCACCTCATCCGCGCTTTCGCCTTCGAGGGCGCGCTCTACGCGCTTGCGGCGAGCACGATAGGCAGCATCGCCGGCGTCGGGGTCGGCTGGGGGATGGTGCGCCTGATCGGCCAGGGCATAGCCGGCGAGGACTTCCGGATCGCCTTCTCCACCAGCCCCAGCAACGTGGTCCTCGCCTTCTGCATGGGCATGGTGCTCACGTTCGCCGTCGTCCTGATCTCCTCGTGGCGCGTGAGCCGTCTGAACGTGGTGCGCGCCATCCGCGATATCCCGGAACCGGACAGGAGAGGTCGCAGCGTGTGGGGCGTGATCGTGGCCGTCCTCGTGCCGCTCGCGGGCGCCATATCGTTCTGGCAGGGACTGCGCACCGACACGACGGCCTTCTACCTGGGCGGCCTCTCGCTCGTTCTCATCGGCGCGGCGCTCCTGGCGCGTGTCCTCGGGGTCTCAGACCGCGTCGCCTTCACGGCCTCGGCGCTCGGCCTGCTCGCCCTCTGGCTGACCCCTGCCTCTATCACGACGCCGGCGGGGATGGCGCGCGGACCCGAGATGTTCTTCGTCTCGGGCATCGCCCTCGTCGTCGCGGGCGTGTGGCTAGTGGTCTTCAACGCCGACGCCGTCCTGTGGCTGGTGGTGAAGGTACTCGGACGGGTAAGAGGGCTTCCCCCTGTACTCAAGACCGCCGTGAAGTACCCTACCCGGAGCCTCTTCAGGACGGGCATGACGCTGGCGATGTTCATGCTGGTAGTCTTCACCCTGACGGCTATGAACTTCATCCAGGTCGCGATGGGAGCAGCCTTCGGGAACACGCAGAGGCTCTCCGGCGGCTTCGAGATCCGGGCCGACGCCGGCTACGCGGCCCCGATCTCCGACATGAAGGCAGCCCTCGAAGACGCAAGCGGCGTACGGGAAGACGACGTGAGGGCCGTGGGCCAGGTCTCCAACCTCCCGCTCCAGGTAAAGCAAAAGGGCGCCGACCGGGACCCGGAGTCGCTCTACGTGCAGGGTGTGGACGAGGGCTACACGGGCAACGTCGGCTACGGCTTCGAGACGACCGCGAGGGAGTTCGGCTCCGCCCGCGAGGTGTGGAGGGCCCTGCAGACCGAGCAGGACACGGTGGTGATCTCCTCCGACCTCGCGCCCTCGAGAGACCCTTCCGGTTTCGGCGGCACGGAGCCACCCGTGAAGCTCACCGGCTTCTACCTCGAGGACGCGTCTCTGCCGGACGATCTGTACCTGCGCGTAAAGGATCCCGCCTCCGGGGAGACCAGGGACCTGCGGGTGATCGGGGTGCTCGGGAGCTCCGCCTACTTCGCCGGCGACGTCGTAACCTCCCGCGACACGCTCGAAGCCCTGGCCGAACGCCCCTTGCCCCCCCGGACCTACTACTTCGACCTCGGTAACGGCGTGGACGCCGAAGCCACGGCCAGGACCCTGGAGAGCCAGTTTGCCCGGAGCGGGCTCCAGACGGAGGTTACGGCGCAGACGATCCGGGACAACGACGCCACGCGGAGGATAGTCTTCGTCCTGCTCAGGGGTTTCATGAGCCTCGGGCTCGTGGTAGGCATCTGTGCCCTGGGCGTCATCGCCGCCCGGGCTGTGGTGGAGAGGAGGCAGCAGATCGGGATGATGAGGGCCCTGGGGTTCCAGAGCGGTCAGGTGCGGCTGGTATTCCTGATCGAGTCCTCCTTCATAGCCCTGCTCGGCATAGGCTTCGGGGTGGCCCTGGCGGTCGGGTTCTCTGGCACGCTCATAGAGAACATTCGCGAGGGCATCCCCGGCATGGAGTACCGGGTTCCCTGGTCTGCCCTGGTGCTCGTGGTCGTCGTCGGCTACGCGGCTTCGCTCCTGACGACCTACCTGCCCGCCCGCCGGGCCTCGCGCGTCTACCCGGCGGAGGCGTTGCGCTATGAGTAGAGCAGGCGTAACGGAGAGCCTGGGACCGGACGACGTTCGGCAGTGGCGGCTGGGGGCGAGGACGCGCAAGGGCGTCCTCGTCATACACATAGCGTCGGCCGGGGCCTGGATCGGGATCGACGTCGTCATGGGCGTCTTCGTCTTCACCGCCCTCCTCGCCGAGAACGAGAGCACCAGGGCGCTCTGCTACCGGGCGCTGGAGCTGTTCGCGGTGTGGCCGCTGCTAACGACCGGCCTGCTCTGCCTCGCCAGCGGCGTCGTGCTGGGGCTCGGCGCCAAGTGGGGCCTTGTGCGGTACTGGTGGGTGGCGATCAAGCTGGCGCTTAACGTGGTCCTCGTCTTGCTGGTCGCCTTCGCCTTGCGGCCGGGGGTGGTCGAGATGGCCGAGCAGGGCCGGCTCTTCGCGGCCGGCGAAGCGGCCTCGCTGGCGGTGGGCGACCTGATCTTCCCGCCAATCGTTTCGACGAGCGCCCTGCTCGTCGCGACGGTGCTGGCGGTCTTCAAGCCGTGGGGTCGAGTCCGCAAGCGCCGCATGCCAGAGCGAGATCCACGATGAGCGGTGCCACCCCACCAGGCGGCGATGACCTGTCTCGAACGTTCTGAGGCGATCGGAAGGAGGCCCGTATGGCGCCGGAGTTGAAAGGGAAGGTGGCCCTGGTGGCCGGGGCGACGCGCGGGGCCGGGCGCGGGATAGCGGTCGAGCTCGGCGCGGCAGGGGCGACGGTCTACGTGACCGGCCGCTCCACGCGCGGGCGGCGCTCGGAGTACGACCGCCCCGAGACCATCGAAGAGACTGCTGGGCTCGTGGATGAGGCGGGGGGCCGTGGCATACCTGTCCGGGTGGACCACCTGGAGCCGGACGAGGTGCGTTCCCTGGTGGGGCGCATCGAGGACGAGCAGGGTCGCCTGGACGTGCTCGTCAACGACGTGTGGGGCGGCGAGCGCCTGTTCGAGTGGAACGTCCCCGTGTGGGAGCACTCCCTTGAGGGCGGCCTCAGGTTGCTGAGGCTCGCCATCGACACGCACATCATCACCAGCCACTTCGCCCTGCCCCTCCTGATCAGGAACGAGGGCGGGCTTCTCGTCGAGATGACCGACGGCACCGCCGAGTACAACGAGAAGAACTACCGGAACTCGCTGTTCTACGACCTGGCGAAGACCTCCGTGATCCGCCTGGCGTGGACCCAGGCGAGGGAGCTTCAGCCTCACGGCTGCACGGCGGTAGCCCTGACGCCCGGGTGGCTGCGCTCGGAGATGATGCTTGACCTTTTCGGCGTGGAGGAGTCGAACTGGCGCGAGGCGACCACCCGGGAGCCGCACTTCGCCATCTCCGAGACGCCGCGCTACGTGGGGCGGGCCGTGGCGCACCTGGCCGCCGACCCGGAGGTCTCGCGCTTCAACGGACGATCGCTTTCGAGCGGCGGGCTGGCGAGGGAGTACGGCTTCACGGACCTCGACGGCTCGCAGCCCGACGCCTGGCGCTACATGGTAGAGGTCCAGGACGCCGGGCTGCCGGCCGATGCAGACGGGTACCGGTAATTGCGTCAGGGGTCGCGCCGGACAGGCTGCCGAGCTACGAATGATGGATGACTTCGCGACCTCAGAGATCCAGACGGGTGAGACCACCATCTCCGTGCGCTCTTGCGGGTCCGGGACGCCGCTTCTCCTGCTGCACGGCTTTCCCCAGACGCACCTGATGTGGCGCTCCGTTGCGCCATTGCTCGCCCGGCGCTTCTCGGTAGTCTGCGCCGACCTCCGCGGCTACGGGCGCAGCGGCTGCCCGCCTTCGGCCCCCGACCACGCGCCGTACGCGAAGCGGGCCTTGGCGAGAGACATGGTGGCCGTAATGGAGCGGCTCGGGTTTGGGCGCTTCTCTGTCGCCGGGCACGACCGCGGCGGTCGCGTCGCCTACCGCATGGCCCTCGACCACCCCGATCGCGTCGAGCGGCTCGCCGTCCTGGACGTCCTGCCGACCGAGACCGTATGGGCGCGCGCCGACGCCAGGTTCGCGCTGGCCTTCTGGCCCTGGACGCTGCTCGCTCAGCCCGGACCGCTTCCGGAGCGCGTCCTGGCGGCGGTTCCCGAGGCCATCGTCGACGCTGCGCTCGGGAGATGGGGTTCGCCTTCGACCGCGTTCCCTCCAGACGTCCGCGCCGCCTATGTGCAGGCCCTTCGAGAGCCAGGCCACGCGCACGCCATCTGCGAGGAGTATCGAGCCGCGGCGACCATAGATCGCGAGCACGACGAGGCAGATCGTGCGAGCGGGCGTCGGATAGTCTGTCCTCTCCTGGCTCTCTGGAGCGCTCGAGGGCCGCTCGATACCTGGTACGAAGAGGAGGGCGGGCCGCTCTCGATCTGGCGAGCCTGGGGCGATGATGTTCGAGGACGCGCGTTGAGCGCCGGACACTTCTTCCCGGAGGAGGTTCCCGAGCGAACCGCCGACGCTCTGAGCAGTTTCTTCGGCGCCGCCGCACCACCGTGATTGCCCGATCAGGGCCAAGAGCGATACTCCTGTCGCGGGAACCAGAAGGTCCGAAAATGCGGCCGGACCGCTGCACTGTACGCATCCGAACGCCCGAATCGCACTACCTCCAGCCAGCCCGGGATCCAGACCTCGAGGTGATGGTCTACACGCCCGCGAGCGAGGCCGATGCAGACAGGCCTGCCGGGCCCTTGCGGAACCGGCGGACCAGTCATTCGATCTCCGGGAAGATGGCGTCAAGAGCGGAGGAAGTCGATACCTGGGCTGGCGACCTGGTCTGGTAACGCGCTCTTGACCGCCTCGCTCACCGGTGTTCTGCCCTCCCGGGGTGTGGGAGGCAGTTGGCGACCTTAGGGTGACTCTGTACCCTTAGGTAGGGGCGACTGTATGCCCCCGATCTGAAGCTGGTTTAGAATCGAGAACCGGAGTGTGAGGTGGGTGAGGCTTTGGATCCGCTAGTCTCGACCAAGCTGCGCCCGTCGCAGGCCCGTCCGAAGCTGGTCGCGCGCCCCCGTCTCATCAAGAGGCTGGACCCGGAGGCCGGCCGCAGGCTGACTCTAGTCTCGGCGCCCGCGGGCTTCGGCAAGACCACGCTGGTCGGCAAGTGGGCGGAGGACCGGGCGGACAAGGGTCGTCCCGTCGCCTGGCTCTCCCTGGACGAGGACGACGACGACCCGGCTCGCTTCCTGGCGTACCTCGTGGCCGCGATCGGCAGGGGTACCGGAGAGGAGGGGTTCGGAGAGGGCGTGCTGGCCGCGCTGCGCTCGCCCGAGCCACCGCGGATGGAGGCGGTGCTTGGCGCCTTCGTCAACGAGGTGGCCGCGCTGCCGGGAGAGATCGACCTCGTTCTCGATGACTACCATCTCGTCGAATCAGAGGGCGTCCACAGGGTCGTCTCTTTCATGCTGGAGCGTCTTCCGGAGAGCGTACACCTCGTTATCTCGAGCCGCGTCAACCCGCCCTTGCCGCTCTCCAGGATGCACGCCAGGGGCCAGATGGCCGAGCTCAGCGCATCCGAGCTGTCCTTCACTCGGGAGGAGGCCGTTGCTTTCTTGAAGGGGGTAATGGGGCTCGATCTGTCGGCAGAGGATGTTGCAAAGCTGGAAGAGCGGACGGAAGGCTGGATCGCCGGGTTGCAGCTGGCCGCGCTCTCCATGCGGGACCGCAGAGACATCTCCGGCTTTATCGAGTCCTTCTCGGGAAGCCACCGCGACGTCCTGGACTTTCTGGCCGAGGAGGTCCTCGAACGTCAGCCCACTCACGTACGGGAATTTTTGCTCGAGACCTCGATCCTCAACAACCTCACCGGCTCGTTGTGCGACGCCCTCACCGGCCGCTCCGACGGTCAGGAGACGCTGGAGAGGCTGGAGAGGGAGAACCTCTTCGTCGTGGCGCTGGACGACGAACGGCTCTGGTACCGTTACCATCACCTCTTCGCCGACTTCCTGCGCGACCGACTCGGGCGCGAGCACCCGGAGCGCGTGGGTGAACTGCATCTTAGCGCCGCCCAATGGAACGAGCAGAACGGGCGGTTATCCTCCGCTATCGAGCACGCGCTCTCCATCCCCGACCACGACCTCGCGGCGCGGCTGATCGAGGAAGGCGTCGAAGGTGCGGTGGAACGCGGCGAGGGCACCACCGCGCTGCGTTGGCTGGAGATCCTGCCTACCGAAGCCAAGCGTCGCAGGCCCAGGCTGTTCGTCGAGCACGCGGTTGCACTGGTGATCTCCGGCCGGCCGGACGACGCCGAACCCCTCCTCATAGAAGCCGAGCGGGCGGCCAGCGTAGCTACCGGCGGAGAGGACGGCCGGTCTCTGTTGGGGTTCGTCTCGACCGTGCGGTCCTGGCTCGCCCGCCTCCGGGGGGACGCGCCCGAAGCCGTCGAGCTCGCCCGGCAGGCTCTCTCGCTCCTGCCCGACGGAGAGGCGCCCCTTCGCAACTACGCCGCCGTCCGCCTGGGGGACGCGCTCAGGGCTGTCGGCGATCTGGCGGCGGCGGACGAGGCCTACACGGAGGCCGCCGAGATCGACCGGGCCGCGCGCCACGCCTACGGGAGGCTCGCGGGCGTGGTGATGCACGCCAGGGTGCGGGCAGAGCAGGGCCGCCTGTGGGAAGCTGACGAAGCGTTCCGGCACGCGCTGCGGCTTCTGAGAGAGGGGGGCTTCGAGCTGTCGCCCGCCGCCGGGGTCGTCCACATGGGGATGGTCGACATCCGCTACGAACGCGACGACCTGGACGGGGCGGAACGCGCGCTGGAGAGGGGCGTGGAACTCGTTGAACGCACCGGTGACGTCAGCACCCTGGTGTGGGCGTACGTCACCCTCTCGCGGACCAGGTGGGCGCGGGGGGAAGAGAGGGGAGCACTCGAAGGCGCCCGCCAGGCGGAGCGCGTCGCCCGCGAGTCCGGCGCCGACCTGCAGATCGCCATCGCCTTGGCCTGGATGACGAGGCTGCGCCTGGCCCGAGGGGAGCTGACGGAAGCGGTGGCCCTCGAGCAAGAGCGAGCCGCGAACGCGGACGTCGCCGCGGAAGCCGCGCGGGTGGTGGATAGGCTGACCTCGGCGAGGCTGCTCCTCGCCCAGGGTCGACCCCGCGAGGCGCTGCCGCTGCTGGAGGGGCCGCGAGAGGAGGCCGAGGCTTCCGGGCGCACGCGCGACCTCATAGAGATTTTGACGCTTCGGGCCTTGGCTCAGTGGGCGTCCAACGAAAAAGAGCAAGCCGTGAGCACTCTCGGAGGAGCCCTCGCGCTGGCGCAACCCGAGGGCTACGTCAGGACCTTCGTCGACGAGGGCAAGCCGATAGCAGAACTCCTGTCCGGGGTGCTCGAAGCCCAGCAGCGAGGAAGGCTGGACCCACCCGTCCCTGCGCACTACCTCAGGAAGCTCCTCGCGGCGCTGGAGCGTGACGCCTCGGGCGCAGGCCTGCCGGCCGCGGGGTTCCCCGAGCCCCCGAGCGAGCGGGAGCTCGAGGTCCTGCAGCTCGTAGCCGCAGGCAAGACCAACCGCGAGATCGCCTCAGAGCTGTTCGTCAGCGTGGGCACCGTAAAGACCCACCTCAACAACCTCTACCGCAAGCTGAATGCTCGCAGCCGCACGCAGGCCCTCGCGCGGGCCAGGGAGCTCGACCTGATCTAGGAGAGCTCAGGGGTTCCGAACATACCTTGCCGTAGCGCTGACCCGCTCCGAGGAGGTCAGAGCGGTTCGGGTAGGTGCGAGGGCGTTATCCCCCGGGCTGCGGGAATCTCTACCCCCTGATCTAACTTTCGGTGGATGTCTCTGCATCCGGGCTGGCGGTAGTTTTCTTGCCGAGAGCCAACGCAGGAAAAGACTACTACGAGGAGGTCACCATGAGGAAGGTGGTTGCGGCGGAGTTCTTGTCGCTGGACGGGGTGATGGAGGCGCCGGATCGGTGGCACTTCCCTTACTTCAACGACGAGATGGGGGAGGCGATCGGGGAGGGCTTCGCCGCCTCTGACGCGATGCTGATGGGGCGGGTGAACTACGAGGAGTGGGCGGCGTACTGGCCGCAGCAGGACCCCGAGGAGAACCCGGTCGCCGGCACCATGAACGGCAGGCAGAAGTACGTCGTCTCGACGACGCTGGAGGAGCCCCTGGAGTGGAGTAACTCGACGCTCATCAAGGAGAACGTCGCGGAGGAGATCGAGAAGCTCAAGAACCAGCCAGGCAAGGACATCGTGATCTCCGGCAGCGCGACCCTCGTCCGGTCGCTGTTGAGATACGGGCTCCTCGACGAGCTCAAGCTAATGGTCCACCCGATCCTCGTGGGCGGCGGCAAACGCCTCTTCGACGAGGAAGCGGAGACGAAGCCCCTGGAACTCGTGGACTCGAAGACCTTCTCCACGGGCGTCCTCTACCTCACCTACCGGCCGGTAAGCGAGCAGGACTAGGAGGATCAGGGATTCCGATGAGTACGAAGTCTCTCGCCGAGAAGCTGCCGTTCCTGGCGAGGGCAGTGGTCTACCTGCTCGCGTTCGTGGTGCCGCCCGTGCTGGTCAGCGTCGTGGGGGTGAAAGCCGCCGAGTCCGCCCGCTACGAGGCGCCGCCTGCTGCGGCAAGGGTCCAGGCCGGCGAGCTCCCGACACCCCCGGAGCACGACCCCGAAAAGCCGACGGCCGTCGTGTTGCTGAGCAACGAGGGCTCGGAGGTCGCCGACGTCCTGGCGCCCTACGAGGTGCTATCGGAGTCCGGGGCCTTCAACGTCTACGCGGCGGCGCCAGAACGGGAGGCCGTACCCTTGAGCGGCGGCCTCGACGTCCTGCCGCAGCTCTCGCTCGCGGAGCTGGACCGCAGGCTCGGCGGCGAGGACCCGGATGTGATCGTGGTCCCGGCGATGTGGGACGTCGGCTCTCCGGAGCACCGGCCCGTGGCCGGGTGGCTAAGGGAGCACGCTGAAGGGAGCGGGACCGTGGTCTCCGTGTGCAACGGCGCCGAGGTCCTCGCCGACGCCGGGCTCCTGGCCGGCCGAAGGGCCACCTCCAACTGGGCGCGCATCGGCGTGTGGGAGCGGCGCTACCCCGATACGGAGTGGGTGCGGGGGCTGCGCTACGTCGAGGACGGGAACGTGCTCACGGCGGCCGGGGTCACCTCGGGGATCAGTGCCACCCTGCACGTGATCCGCGGGTACGTCGGCGAAGAGGCCGTGACCGCCCTGGCTCGGAAGATCGGCTACCCTGACCAGCGCCTCGGAGACGAGCCCCGGATCCCGGCCAACCGCCTGACGGCGAGCGACAGGGCGCTCTACGTGCTCTGGGCGGCGTACGGGTGGGACAGGCCGGAGATAGGGGTCGTCCTCACGGAGGGAACCTCCGAGATCGAGCTCGCCTCCGTCTTCGACGTCTACCCCGGGCCGGTCTTCACCGCGAACACCACCTCGCTTGCGCCCGAAGGTCCCCGCTCGCCCGTGAGGTCGGAGCACGGTCTCCTCTTCGTCCCCCGCTCCGACCTCGAAAGCGCCCCACCCCTCGACCGGGTGCTCGTCCCGGGCCGCGACGCCACTTCTGAGACGGACCCCGCGGTGCCCGCGTGGGCGCGGGAGAACGACCTCGAGCCCGAGTACGTCCACGCGGGCGCGCCGGCGGCCTTCCCCTTCGAGGCGACACTCTCGGACCTGGCCGAGCACGAGAACGCGCCGGTGGCCAGGTTCATGGCCAGGCTGCTCGAGTACCCGATCGGTCAGCTCGACCTCGCGGGGGACGGCTGGCCCTTCGCGCACCTGCTCCGGCCGCTCGCCGTGGGACTTCTGGGTCTCGGCGTCGTTGCGGCGCTGGACCGCCTCGTCCTCACGCCGGCGACGAAGCGCCTTCGCCGCCCTCCCAAGGGCACAGGCGCGTGAGCAGGCGGTCCGTGGTGAGGCACCGCGTTCTAGGGGTTAGCGACGCCTCAGGTCAGGAAGCCATGGGACCTGCAGAGACGAAAACGCTTGGACAAGGAGGCAAGGGAATGGATAGGATCACGGACACTCATGACACCGCACCCGACGGCCCGGCGACCCCTACGGCGATGGGCGATGCGGCGCAACTCCCGGGCACGGCCTCTCCGCAGAAGGGCGGGCGGGTTCGCGGTCGCCTTGTCTCGGGCTGGCGCTTCACGCGCCACCTCCTGGAGATGGTGGTCGCGATGCTGTTGGGGATGGGCGTGTTCGGCCTGGCGCTGGCGGTCATGGGTGAACCTCCCGGCTACGCAAACCTGCTGCTCCGCTACGGCGTGATGGGCGCGTTCATGGCCGCGCCGATGGTGGGTTGGATGCGTTTCAGGGGCCACCCCTGGCGCGACGGCGGGGAGATGACGGCGGCGATGCTCGTCCCGATGCTCGCCCCGGTGGCGCTGGTCGAGATGGGCGTGGCCGTGCCCGGCCTCTCCGGGGGCTCGCTCTTGATGCTCTCGCACGTGGCGATGATCGGGGGCATGGTTGCCCTGATGCTCTACCGCTTCGACCGCTACACGCACGGGTAGCAGGGCACCGCCCGTAGCGCGTACCCCAGGACGTCGACCGGGTGTCGGTAGGGGCCAGACGCCGGAAAAGTGAAC
>DATACV010000250.1:0-3239 GCA_036258875.1 Rubrobacteraceae bacterium | reverse complement strand
CGAGAGGGACTACGACTCCCTGGAGGCGCTCTCCGCCCACCCGGACGTCAAGAGGTTCACCGACTGGGTGAGGGGCAAGCCCCACGGCCGGACCTGAGCGAGAATCAATCACGCGCGCGGTCCCCCCTCAGCGCTCCCGCGCAAAGGAGCGCGAACCCGGTCACGGTCAGCGCGACGCGCAAAGTGTGCAGCCTGTCCCAACGCTCGCGCAACTCCACGAACTCCTCGCCGTCGGTCTCCGGAGACATCTCGAGAACGCGGTTGTTGATCGGGACGTTGCCCACCAGCGTCGAAGCTAGCATCCCCACAAAGCAGGCCATCCCCGCCAGCGTGGGCGCGTATGCCCACGTCCCGCGCGAGAGCGCCACTACCGCTCCGCACGAGACGACGACCGAGGACATCCAAAGCGGCATGATCGCCGCGTAGCGCCGCGTCACCTCCTGCTCGGCCCGTATCCGCTCGGGGGTGCCCAGCTCCTCCAGCGCCGGGTGGACAGCCACCCTGGTCCCGAGCTCGTTCCCGGCGAGTATCCCTGCCAGCGCGAGGTTGACGAACCTGGCCACCTCGAGCATATAGTCACCTCCTCCTAAGCCTCGGCCCTGCGCGCCAACAACGCGACCACCAACAGCGCCAAGAGGCTCGACAACAACCCGTACAACACCACGAGCGCGAGAACACCCCACACAGGGCTCGCGTAGACCGCGTAGATGTCCCTTATGGGCGCCTCGCGCTCCTCGCCACCCAGGAAATGGACGAACGTAACCAGCGCCAGCGCCACCGCCGCCGTGAACAGCCACCAACCCGCCGCCACCCGACCCCGGAGGTTTATCAGGATCCCCGGCAACAGCAATGCGTACACGAGCAAGCTGAACGTAAAGGGCGTCACCTCTTCCACGAACGGCCACCCCGAGTGGTTGCCCCGTACCACGTGGTCCACGTGGTGCAGCAGAGCGAAGACCGTCACCGCACATCCCAGCCCCAACAACACCCGCCGCCAGCGCTCCCAACCCAAGGTCCCGCTACCCACCGATCTCCTCCACGTCACCTCTAGCTATGTCAATAGTGACATAATCACTGTACAGACCCGCGTGCTATATGTCAAGATTTACATAAGGAGATGGCGGAGGGATCCACAACGACGCTGGGGTACGCGATCCTCGGGCTGCTCGCGCGTGAGGCGCTCTCCGGCTACGATCTGGCGAGCCGCATGAGGGCCCGGGTAGGGTTTTTCTGGCAGGCTAGGCACAGCCAGATCTACCCCGAGCTCACCCGCCTGGAGGAGGGGGGGCTCGTTACCCACCACGTAGTCGAGCAGAGCGACAGGCCGGACAAGAAGGTCTACCGTATAACGGACTCCGGGTTCGCCGCCCTCAGCGAATGGGTGACCGAGCCTCCTCCTGGGCCTCGGGCGGCGAGGGACGAGCTGGTGCTCAAGGCGTACTCCCTGTGGCTCGCCGAGCCGGAGCTGGCGGTCGCCCTCTTCAGGGACCAGGAGGAGGTTCACAGGGAGAGGCTGCTCGAGTACGGGAGGATAGAGGGCTGGATGGAGAAGGAGTGGGGGGAAGACATCCTGCGGACGGACTCCCCGCGCTTCGCCAGCTACGCGGCTTTGCAGCGCGGCATAATCAACGAGCGCGGCTACGTGGAGTGGTGCCGCTGGGTCGCCGAGCAGCTAGAGAGAGGCAAGGGCGGTGCCGGCTAGCGGTACCCCTCGTCCCCTTTCGCGCAGGTCCGTCGGGTAGAATCCGGTACCGCACGGAACTGAGAGGAGGGTCTTGGGGGTACGAGGGTATCGGGCGGGGGACGAGGCGTCGCTGGCGCGGCTGGCGGGGGGCGCATTCGGGGAGAGCGGCGGCTACTGGGACGCGTACTACAGGCCGGGCGGGAACGCCCGGGTGGACGTGGACCTCGTGCGCCTCATCGAGGAGGACGGGGAGGTTCGGGCGAGCGCGACGATCCTGCCGCTGGAGGTCTTCGTGGACGTCCGTCCCGTCCCGATGGGGGGCATCGCTGCCGTCGCCACGGACGCCGCGTACCGGCGGCGGGGCTACGCCGGGGAGCTCATGCGCGACGTGCTGCGCACGATGCGCGAGCGGGGGATGCACCTCTCGATGCTCCACCCCTTCGCCCAGGCCTTCTACCGGGCGTACGGTTGGGAGCTCGCCACCGAGGCCATCGAGTACACCCTGAAGCCGACCGATCTCCCGACGAGCAGCGAGCAGAGGCACGTCAGGGCCTACCGGGAGGAGGACCTCCCGGAGATGATGGACCTCCTCGAACGGGAGGCGGCCCGGCTCTCTTGCTGCGTGCGCCGGAGCGAGAGGCGATGGCGCGACGTTCTGGGGCGCAAAGACTGGCAGGCAGCCGTCTACGAGCGGGAGGGACGGATCGAAGGGTACATCCTCTACAAGATGTCCGAGTGGAGGGATCGCGACCCACGGCGCACGCTCACGGTGGAGGAGCTCGTGTGGGGGACGGTCGGGGCGCGTGAAGCCCTGATCTCCTTCCTCGGCGCCCAGGACCCGCTGGTCTTCGAGATCGCACACAGCACCCCCCGCGGCGAGCCCCTCCATCCCTACCTGCCGAACTCCTACGTCAAGGCCGAGGTAGAGCCGGAGTTCATGCTCCGCCTCGTGGACGTCGAGGGAGCCTTGAGCCACCTGAGCCGCACACCCGAGGCTCCGCTGGTCCTCGAGGTCTCCGACGACGTCGTCCCCGAGAACGCCGGCTCATACACCGTCGGGGCCGGCGAGGTCATGCGCGGCGTGGAGGCGGAAGAGCGCGTCGCGCTCGACGTGCGGCGGCTCGCGCAGCTCTACTCCGGCTACCTCCCGGCCGCCCAGCTCGCCCGGCACGGGCTCGTGGAGCCGGGCTCACCGAGGGCGCTCGAGCTCCTGGCAGAGCTGTTCCCTGTCGGAGAGCCGTGGATCTACGGGCCGGATCATTTCTAGCCGTCAGCCGTCAGCTTTCAGCCCTCAGCCCACCGGTTTGTGGCCGGTGCCCGCTAGGGACGACAGTCCTACTGAGCGTCGCTGTAAACTGTGCGGGTCAACTGGATGTGAATCTCCGGTTAACAGAGAAAAGCTGAAAACTGATAACTGCCGACGAAGGAGGCACCCATGGAGACCACGGGCACGGTCGGGTACGCGGCGATGTTCGAGCAGTTCCATCCCACGGACCTCTTGCGCTGGAGCAAGGTCGCGGAGGAGAACGGCTTCGCCTCGGTCATGGCCTCGGAC
>DATACV010000249.1:0-5031 GCA_036258875.1 Rubrobacteraceae bacterium | reverse complement strand
GGCCATCGCCGCGCGCATCACCGAGTTCGGCTTCACCCCGAACCGCGTGGCCGCCCTGGGTGAGAACGTGATCCTTCTGGTCAACCTGGCGTGGTCCGCCGTGCTCTACATCCGCTTTCTGAGAGGGCGCGGATCGTTCACCGGCCTCGAACGGTGGCAGACGAATTACATGCCCGTCTATGCTGCGTGGGCGGCGATCGTCGTGATCGTGTTTCCGCCGGTGTTCGGATACATCTGAGAGGGTGCCGATATACCCGTTCTCCGCACCGGGCTCGGGCCATCGCCTAGAGGCCCGTTGGCGGAGTGATCAAGCATTCTAAGGTCCGGTCTTTGGGTCGATAGCGGGTACGAAAAATGTGAGGAACGTACGGAGAAGATGGGCGCTTCGACACAGAACAGAGCAACGACGGGCAGGGTAATGGCCCTCGGCTTGCTACAGGCGATCGCCGGCATCGTTACAGAACCTCGTCGTGGGTCTTGGGCTTCTCGCAGTCGCCGCGTGTTCGCTTCTGGCGGTCACCGTCTTCGCACCCGTCGCGCGCCTGGAGCTGGCTACCGGGCCAAGCGGACCATGTAGACTGCGCCTGGTGCCAGAGCATGAGCACGCCGAGGTGGAGGGTGTTGAATGGATTACGGAGTACACCTACCGATAATAGCCTTGGACGGGCAGCCCTGGTCTCTCGAGCGCCTTCTGAAATACACCGAAACCGTAGAGGGTCTGGGCTACGAGGCTCTTTCGGCAAACGACCACCTGCTTTTCCCTCGCCCCTGGCTCGATGGTCCGACGGCCCTGGCGGCCGTGCTCGCCTCTACCGAACGGATGACCTTGGCGACTACGGTGGCGCTTCCGGTGGTAAGAGGGCCGGTAGCGCTGGCCAAGAGCCTGGCCGCCATCGACCTCCTCTCCGGCGGGCGCCTCGTAGTCGGGGTCGGTCCTGGCTCCTCCGCCCGGGACTACGCTGCGGTCGGCGTTCCCTTCGAGGAGCGCTGGAAGCGCCTGGATGAGGCGGTGCAGGCGTTGCGCGCTCTCTGGCACGGCGAAGGTCCCCCGTTCGAGGGTGACTTCTACTCCACGGAAGGCATCTCGCTGGAGCCTTGGCCGGCGCAGCGTCCCGGACCACCCATCTGGATCGGCAGCTGGGGTTCAGAAGCCGGTCTCAGGCGCACGGCCCGCCTGGGCGACGGCTGGCTGGCTTCCGCCTACAACACCACACCGGAAGCGTTCGCAACCGCTCGGAGACGGCTCGCAGAGCACCTCAGCGCTGCCGGTAAGGACCAGGATACGTTCCCCAACGCCATCGCGACGATGTTCTTCTACGTAACCGAAAACCGCGCCAAAGCGGAGCAGCTCATTCGAGAGAGTCTGAGCTCCGCGCTCAACCGACCAGAAGGACAGCTACGTCAGCATCTGCTGGTCGGCCCTGCTGGAGAGTGCGCGGAGAAGCTCGCGGCCTACCGAGCAGCGGGAGCGAACCGCGTCTTCCTGTGGCCGGTGGAGGATGAGTTGCGCCAGCTAGCCGTCTTCCAGGAGCGGGTCGCACCACTGGTCCGCGGGTAGGCTCGCTCCCATTTCCGATCTGTTCCCCTGGCGCGTCTACTGGAGCGTCTCAGGCGAGAGTATGTCGGAGCTCATGGGGCCTCAAGGCATACTTGCCTTCTATGAGCCCTTGCGATCGCTAGACTACTCGCTTCATATGTAGTCGAGGCTTCTTCCTTTCAAGCGCATACCCCACCGCTTGCTCGAAGGTCATCTCCCATCCTCGCTCCCGCGCTCCCTCGAAGGCCTCCTCGCCCAGCGAGGAACGTACGGCCGCTAGTGTGCGCTCATACCTTGAGCGGTGGGGCTCGTAATACACGTAAACGGGTACCCCAACCGCCTCGTGCAACCCCTCGGCCGCCCCGATGAGACGACCGCTGCGCTCCGCCTCTCCGCGAGCGCTGGCCACCACGGCAAGTCCCTCCAGGCAGTAGGCCGCGTTAGCCCGGTCCCGCATCTGCTCGGAGAGTGTCACGCCCTCCTCGAAGAGGGGCGCGGCCCCGTCGTGGTCGCCGCGGGAGAGGGCCGCCTGGGCCAGGTTGTAGAGCGCGATGTAGGTGCTGGACCTATCTCCAATCCGGCGTGCAACCGCAAGCCCTTCCTCGAACATCTGTGTCGCCCGACCTTCGTCACCGCGCATCAGCGCCGCCATCCCCAAGAAGGTGGTCACGTGGGCCACGCCGTAGCCTTCGTCTAGCCGGCGGAAGGAACGCAGGGCCTCTTGGAGGTGAGACATGGCCGCCTCGTAATCGGACGTGCTCATCGCTGACAGCCCCACGCCCACACCGGCCCAGGCCTCTCCAAGCTCGTCTCCTACCTGCCGACACAACTCAAGACCTTCTTTCGAATACCGCTCGCACCGCTCGTAGTCGCCGTGGCCGTAAGCCAGGGTCCCGGCAACGACGAGCGCTCTGCCCCGCAAGGCAAGAGGAAGGGTGCACTTCAGCGCCTCTTCCATCCATCTGCGCCCCTCACGGTGATAGCTGCGCGCCCACCAGAAGTACCACAGCGTCCAACCCATCCTCACAACGGTCGCGCCGTCGTCAGCATCCAGGGCCCACGACATGGCGGCCCTCAGGTTGCCGTACTCCTGTTCGAGACGCTCCAGCCACTCGACCTGCCGCTCTCCCAACACCTCGGGACGCGCCCGCTCGGCCAACGCGAGAAAGTACGCGGCGTGACTGCGACCGACCTTCCCGGTCTCCCCGCTCTCCTGCAACTTCTCCAGAGCGTACTGCCTGACCGGCTCCAGCATCCCGTAGCGCGTCTCGCAGCCGACCTCGGGCGGCTGGGCCACGACCAGCGACTGCTCCACTAACGACCCGACGTGATCGAGCACGTCCTCGACTCCGATGCTCCCCGATGTGCCCACAGCCTCCGCGGCCTCGAGTGTGAAGCCACCAACGAACACCGACAGGCGCCGGAACAACCCCCGCTCGGGCTCCGAGAGGAGATCGTGGCTCCAGTCGAGGGTGGCGCGCATCGTCCTCTGGCGGTCCGGCAGGTCCCTTCCCCCGCTCGTCGACAGGGCTCGGTCCAGCCGCGAGAGAAGCATCTTGGGATCCAGGAACTTGGCCTTCGCCGCCGCCAGCTCCAGAGCGAGAGGGATCCCGGCGAGCCTCCAGCAGATGGCGGCGACCGCGGCCGCGTTTGCCTCGGTGAGGGAGAAGCTAGAGGAGACCGCCCGGGAGCGCTCCACCAGGAGCTTGCCGGAAGGCGAACCCAGGACTTCTTCCACCCTGGCATCCCGGGTGGAGGGGGGCAGCTCGAGTGGTGGAACGGCGTACTCGTGCTCGCCCCTGACGCGCAGCGGCGCGCGGCTGGTGACGAGGACCGTCACGCTCGGACAAGACTCGATCAGCCCGGACACTTCAGGTGCCGCTTCCAACAGGTGCTCAACGTTGTCGAGTACCAGGAGCAGCCGCTTATCTCTCAGGTGGGCGCGTAGCGCTTCTCGCGGGGTCTGCCCTTCTGCCTCTCGCACGTCCAGCGACCTGGCGACGGTCGGAACTACGAGATCAGGGTCCACGAGCGGCGCCAACCCGACGAATGCCAACCCGTCCGGGAAGAGGCCCGCAGCATCTCGGGCCACCTGGATGGCCAGACGCGTCTTGCCTACGCCACCAGTCCCGGTGAGCGTGAGCAGCCTGACCTCCGGCCGACGGAGCAAGGACTTTATCTCTCGAAGATCCCTTTCTCGGCCTACAAGCGGGGTGGGTAGCGTCGGAAGGGTCGGCTCAATAGCGTCCCCTGCTTCCTCAGCTGGCGCCCCGCCTCGCTTGGGGACCGCCGCGAAGAGGGCGGCACGCTCGTCTTCAGGCAGCTCTAGCGCGTCGGCGAGCGAACGCACCGTGTGCGGGTAGGGGCGATTCCTCGCCCCGCGTTCCAGGTCGCTGATGCCCCTGACTGTCAGGCCAGCTCGCTCGGCCAACTCCTCCTGAGTGAGACTTGCGGCTGTCCGCAACCGCCTTAGCCGCACGCCGAAAGGGGTGTCCTGTCCTCGTCTCACCTCACCTATCGGTCCTCGTCGCGAACTTGCATACCTTACCCAGGCACTAGGCATAGTAGCAGACAGTGCGAAAGTTCGGCGTGTCCTACCCGAACTCCCGCAGTCGAAGTGCGTGCCGAGTGCGTAGGAGGTGCACGTGGTTCGTCGCCACTTCGGGGCGCAAACTGGTGAAGCACCACGACTAAGGTTGGCTTCACCCGACGAGAGAAGGAGGTGGAGAAAGGACGCCAAAGCGATGTAAGAAGGTGGGAACGCACTCGGCGGAGAAAGGAAGGAGCAAAGCGAGATGACGAATTTCGTCCTCATCAATCCCTTCGAGGTACCGGAAGATACGGACGACGATCGGTTCCTCGAAGGTTGGGGCCGGGTGGCCGACTACATGCGCTCGCGCCCCGGCTTCGTAGCGTCCCGGCTTCACCGCGCGGTGTCGCCGAATCCACGGTTCCGCTTCGTGAACGTCGCCGAGTGGGCGTCCCCGCAGGACTTCCGGGCGGCCGTCACGAGTCCCGAGTTCCAGGCTATGGCGGCGGGCACGCCTCCCAACTACCCGGCTCTCTACGAGGTCGTGCGCGTCGTCTGACGCGCCAGCCCGCGACGGCTGAAAGGAGACAGGATATGAGCGCGTGGGCAAGCCTCATGCTGACAGCGGGCGGACTTTTCGCTGGCGGTGCCGCGACCTTCGCGTGGTCCCGCGTACCGATCTGGCGGCGGATGCCGGTACAGGAATTCGTCGGCGACTTCGAGGAGACGCTTCGCCGAACGGACAAGGTGCAACCCGCCTTGCTGGTCGTGGCGATCGTGTCGGCACTCGGGTTCGCCTTCACCGCCGACGGCGCGGCGCGCGTGCTCGCGCTGGCGGGCGCCGCGGGCTTCGTCGTGACTCTCGTTGCATCGATCGCGATCCTCGTGCCGCTCCAGCGGCGCATCGTCGCGACGCCGCCCGCGGAGGCGAAAGCGATCGACGAGATGCGCGCCCGCTGGTTTC
>DATACV010000248.1:0-1784 GCA_036258875.1 Rubrobacteraceae bacterium | reverse complement strand
TCACGACCTCGAGGAAATCCAACGCAGAGCCTCCTAGAGCAGAGATACGAACCCGGTAGCGTAGAAGATCATGGCGCACGAGGCGAGCGCCGCGTGCCCCGCCGTCCCCGCCCTTACCCGCGGCAGGATCACGTAGAGCGCCAGGACCGGCAGGAGCGGCCAGCGGTACGGCGCTCCCTGCAGGAAACCCACGCCGGCCGCGAGCGCCGCCGAGGCGAAGACCGCGAAGAAGAGGGCGTGGTGCAGCCAGCGAAAAGGCTTCGTGTCTACGATCCCCAACTGCACGAGAACGCCGAGGGCGAAGTTGGCCAGAAACAGGGCAGCCGCGGCGTAGAAGATCACGAATTGCTCCTCGGTAGCATCCCCGGAGGTTATAGCATAGGCCCAGTTGCGCGAGTGTGTTCGGCGCCACCCCGCTATCACCTCCGTCGATGAGCTTGCGATGAAGCCCGCCGCACCCGATGACCATGCGCAACGTACGCGGCGAAGCCGGCCGCGGAGAAGTCGTGGCGGAACGGCGGTGCTAAGATTCGTAGTTCGACGGGTCTCAGGCTCTAGCTAGGGGGCGAGATGCAGAACGGACGCCCGGCAGCTTACATAACCGGGGTGGGGGTGGTCAGCCCCATCGGCATCGGTCGCAAGCGGTTCTGGAGCTCGCTGCTCGCCGGCGAGAGCGGTGCCGGCCCCATAACGCTCTTCGACCCTGAGGGCTTCGAGGTGAGGATCGCCGCCGAGTGCTCCGACTTCGATCCGAACGACTTCATGGACCGCAAGCTGGCTGCCCGAACCGACAGGTTCGCCCAGATGGGCCTCGCCTCGGCCAAGCTCGCCCTCGAGGACGCCGGCGCGTGGGACGAGCTGAACCACCGACCGGAACGGGTGGGACTCATCCTGGGAAGCGGGATCGGGGGCGTGATGAGCATGGAGACCACCCAGGCGACCATAGACAGCAGGGGTCCGGCCAGGGTCAACCCGTTCTCGGTCACCAAGATCATGCCCAACTCCGCCGCCGCCCACGTCGCGATCCAGCTCGGCGTGCAGGGGCCTTCGTCCACGGGCGCGCTCGCTTGCAGCTGCGGCACCGACATGATGGGCCTCGGCTTCGACCTGATCCGCCGCGGCGACGCCGACGTCGTGATCTGCGGCGCCTCGGAGGCCACGATCACGCCGGTCATCGTGGCCGGCTTTATCGCGATGCGCGCGATGAGCCGCCGCAACGACGACCCCGAGGGCGCCTGCCGCCCCTACGACGCGGACCACAACGGCTTCCTGATAGGCGAGGGTTCGGCCGTCGTGATCCTGGAGAGCGCCGAGTCGGTGGAGCGCCGCGGCGCGGAGCCCTACGCGAAGATGACCGGCGTGGGGCGCACCACCGACGCCTACAACATAACCGACCCGGACCCCAGAGGGCTCGGGGTTTTGAGGGCCATGCAGCTCGCCGTCGAGGGCGCCGGTCTCGAAGGGGAGCAGATCGGCTACATCAACCCGCACGGGACAGGCACCGTCGCCGGCGACGGCCCCGAGTCAGGGGCGATGGCAGAGATCAACCCCAATGTCAGGGTCTCCGCGACGAAGTCGACTCTGGGTCACTCGCTGGGGGCGAGTGGCGCCATAGAGACGGCCATCTGCGCCCTGGCCATAAAGGAGCAGACCATCCCCCCGATGCGCAACCTGAGCGAGCTGGCCGAAGACTGCGCCGACCTGGACTACGTCGTGGACGAGCCGCGAGACGCCCCCGACCTCCAGGCGGCCCTGTGCGCCAACCTCGGCGTCGGCGGCCACAA
>DATACV010000247.1:0-3933 GCA_036258875.1 Rubrobacteraceae bacterium | reverse complement strand
AGCTCATAGCCGACGAGGGCCAGGATATCCCCGTCGGCGAGGCTATAGCCTTTATCGCCGGCGAGGGCGAGGAGGTGCCCGAGCGGGCCGCAAGCGAGGCTGGCGGGGCGGAGGCCGAGGAGGAGGAAGGCGGAGACGAGGGTGGCGGCGAGGCCCAGGCCCAGACCGCCACGGAGACCGAGGCCCCCGAGGAAGAGGAGGCAGCCGAGCGGCCGCAGGCCGACGGCCAGGCGGACGGCCACTTCCGCGCCTCGCCGATAGTGAGGCGCCTGGCCGAGGAGAACGACCTCGACCTCTCCCGTA
Organism: Rubrobacteraceae bacterium; assembly: GCA_036258875.1. Classification (GTDB taxonomy): domain Bacteria; phylum Actinomycetota; class Rubrobacteria; order Rubrobacterales; family Rubrobacteraceae; genus JALYGY01. The sequence goes on along the minus strand of DATACV010000247.1, from coordinate 3,630 downwards.
TAGAGGGTTCGGGCCCCGCTGGCCGCATCGTCGAGCGCGACGTACGCGCGGCGATCGAGAGCGGCACCGCCCAGAGGACCGACGGCCAGGCCGACGTCGAGGCGCCCGAGGCTCCCCAGCCCGAGCAGGCCCAGATGCAGGGCTTCCAGCCCGCCCGTCTCCCCGAGCCGACCGAGGAGCCCGGGACCCAGCTCGTCGAGCCGACGCGCATGATGAAGGTCATCGGCGAGCGGATGACCGAGTCCAAACAGCACGTCCCGCACTTCTACGCGACCGTCGAGGTCAAGATGGACGCGGCGATGGCGCTCAGGAAGCAGCTCAACGAGCAGCTCGAGCCGGAGGGCATCAAGCTCTCGGTAAACGACTTCGTCATGAAGGCGGCGGCCGTGGCCCTCAGGAACTACCCGAACCTCAACGCCATCTACACTACCAGGGGCGTCGAGCTGCACGAGAACGTGGACATGGCGATGGCGGTCGCCCTGGATCAGGGCCTCATAACCCCGGTCATTAGGGACATCGGCTCCAAGGGGCTCGCCCAGATCTCGCGCGAGTCCAAGGACCTGGCGTCAAGGGCGCGCGAGGGCGGCCTCAAGCCCGAGGAATACCAGGGGGGTACGATCACCGTCTCCAACATGGGCATGTTCGGCGTCGATAGTTTCACCGCGATCATCAACCCGCCCCAGGCGGCCATCATCGCGGTCTCCAGCATCGAGAGGCGCCCGACCTACGACGAGAACGGCGAGGTAGTGCCCGGGCAGTTCATGAAGCTCACCCTCTCGGCCGACCACCGCATCGCCAACGGCCGCGACGGCGCCCTCTACATGGCCGAGGTCAAGAAGACGCTCGAGAACCCGGTGTTGTTGATGGTGTAGGGAGGTGTAGGGGCGGTTTGCGAACCGCCCCTACATTTTTGTCGCCGATCAGCCCAGCGCGAAGGCGGCGCGGATACCTACGAGGATCGTCTCGATGGAGAGCGCCGCGAGGATCAGGCCCATGATACGGCTGATCACGTTGGTGCCGGTCTCCCCCAGGACGCGGTTGACCGTCCCTGAGGCGAGGAGCAGGACGTACCGGAGGGCGAGGACCCCCAGCATCACCAGCGTCGTGCCCACCTGCTGCGGGACGCTGTAGACGGTGTGGTCCGTGAGCAACACGGCGGCCAGGATGGCCCCGGGACCGGCGATGAACGGCGTGGCCAGCGGGAACACGGCGACGTCGTGCCGGTTACCGGTCTCCTTTCGCTCCTCGGCAGGATGATGGACGCTCTCGAGCACCATGCGCAGGGAGATGACGAGCAGGACGAGGCCGCCCGCGATCCTGAACGCCCCCAGCTCGATGTCCAGCGCGTTGAGCAGCAACTGCCCGATCACGACGAAGGTGAGGAGGATGACCGCGGCGATCAACACGCTCCGGAGCGCCGTCTTGCGCGCGGCCTCGGCGGGTTGGTGGCTCGTGAGGGCGAGGAACAGTGGGACGGTCCCGATCGGGTTCACGACCACGGACAGCGTCACGAAGTCCTGGAACAGGCGGTCGTGGAGTAGGGCGCTGAACACCGTGACCCTCGCCGTGCGGCCGGACCTTCGAGCCCGCCGGTCTCCGGCCTTGTTGCTCTCCGGCTACCCGATCGGCTCCGCCGTCCTGCTCGCGGGGCGAGAGACGCGGACCTCGAGGTAGCCCTTGGCGACCATGGTGATGAGCTGGTAGACGGCGTCCTCGCGGGGCGAGAGGGGACCGCGGCGGTAGCCGCGCGAGCAGGCGCCCCGCTGCACCGACTCGCAGGCGTGCCAGTCTTGGCGGTTGGTGACGTCCCAGAAGTCGCTCGCGTAGGAGGGGTCGAAGCCCTCCTTCTCGACCGCCTCGCGCGAGAAGAGCCACTCGCACTCGACGTGGGTGCGCCCCGGGGCGAGGGGGGTGAGGCGGTGGGTCATCACGTAGTCCGGGTGGAGGCTTACGAGGAGGTTGGGGAAGAGCTGGAAGTAGTAGACCTTGCGGTCCTGCCCATCTGCGAGGCCGGGGAGGTTGGGGGCGTGGCTCCTGCCGTCGAGCGACATGGTCTCGACCCCGTCGTAGAGGTCCATGGGCCCCCCGATCCAGGCCCCCTCCGGCTCCAGGTTGTCGCCGCCGCTGTTGGGCGGGCTTACCTGGCAGAGCTCGGGGTGGATGGAGGAGCAGTGGTAGCACTCGTGGTAGTTCTCGGCCAGGATCTTCCAGTTGGCCTCGACCTCGTAGTCGTGGCGGGCCGCGACTACGAGACCGTCACGGGTGTAGTTTTCGAGCAGCTCCCCCAGGTTGCCGGTGTGCTCCTCGAGCGGGGGCGCGTCGCCGCTCGCGTTGGCGAAGAGCCACCCGTGCCACTCGACGACGCGCATCGGGGCGAGCGAGCGCCCCTCCCTCTGGAAGTCGCCGCCCGGCTTCCCGAAGCCCGGCGCCCCTCTCAGCTCCCCGTCGAGCCCGTAGGCCCAGGCGTGGTACGGGCAGCGGACGTACTTGCCGCAAGCCTCGCCGCCCACCGGCAAGAGCTCGTGCCCGCGGTGGCGGCAGACGTTGTAGAAGGCGCGCAAAGAGCCCTCCTCGCCGCGCACGAGGAGGACGGACTCGCGGCCCAGCGAGACCGCGCGCTGGTCGCCGGTCTCGGAGAGGCCGTCGGCTCGGCCGACGCAGACCCAGCTCCGGTCGAAGAAGTGCTCCTGCTCCCACCGCAGGACGGACTCGGCGGTGTACGCCTCGGCGGGGAGCGTGCTGCTGCGGCCGAACGGGGCGAGCGACTGTGCGAGGAGCTCGCGGGCTATTGGCGTCACGTGGAACCTCCCCTCCTCGGTCCGGGCGGCGGCCCGGGTGTGGACGATCTTATTGCTGCTAGAATGCCGCAATTGTACAGGAAGCGGCCTCGGAAAGGCGAGGAGGTGGTGCGGTGTCGGACGGGTTGCGCTACGACGCTGTGGTTGTCGGCGGGGGGCACAACGGGCTGGTGTGCGCCGCGTACCTCGCCAGGGCGGGCATGAAGACCGTGGTGCTGGAGCGCCGCCACCTGGTCGGCGGGGCGGCGGTGACCGAGGAGGTGTGGCCCGGCTTCAAGGTCTCGACCGCCTCCTACGTGGTGAGCCTCTTCTCGCCCAAGGTGGTGCGCGACCTCGAGCTGCCCAGGCACGGCTACCACGTCTACCCGCTCGACCCCGCCTACTTCGCCCCTTTCCCGGACGGCTCCGGATTCCTGCTCTGGGACGACCCGGCGCGGGCGTCCGAGGAGATCGGACGCCTCAACGCCGAGGACGGCAGGGCCTACCTGGAGTACAACCGCCACCTCGGCGAGCTCGCCGACCTCGTGCGCCCGCTGCTGTACAAGAGGCCGCCCGACCCCGGCGTCCGGTCGCTGAGCGACGTGGTGGAGGCGCTCTCGCTCGGGCGCTACGCCTTCGGGAACAGGCGGAGCATCTCGCGGCTCGTGGACCTGATGACGATGAGCTGCGCGGACTTTTTGGATCGGTTCTTCGTTGACGAGCGGGTGAAGGGGGCCCTGGCTCCGGGAGGAGTCATCGGGATGTGGGGGGGCCCGATGAGCCCCGGATCGGCCTACGTCTTGCTGCACCACAGGATGGGCGAGATCGACGGCGTCACCGGCGGCTGGGGCTT
>DATACV010000246.1:0-12090 GCA_036258875.1 Rubrobacteraceae bacterium | reverse complement strand
CAACTACTACTACCGCAAGACCGTCGTGAGCGGAGAGAACGACACGGGGCTGAAGACCGCCGAGCGCTACCCCGACCTGAGCGCCACGACCGTCCTGCCCGAGGGTCTCGAGACGACCGCTATGGGCTGGCCCGTCGAGCCTGACGGCCTCAGGGACCTGCTCGTCCGCCTGCACGAGGAGTACACCGACGTCCCGATCTACATCACCGAGAACGGCCGGGCCGTCTACGACTACGTGGACCCGGAGGGTGAGGTCAAGGACGAGGAGCGGATAGCGTACCTGGACGCCCACTTCCGCGCCGCCCACGAGGCGATGCAAAGGGGCGTGGACCTCCGCGGCTACCTGGTGTGGTCGCTGCTGGACAACTTCGAGTGGGCCCTGGGGTACTCCAAACGCTTCGGCCTGATCTTCGTGGAGTACGGCACCCAGCGGCGCATCCCGAAGTCGAGCGCACGCTGGTACAGGGAGGTCATCGAGCGCAACGGGTTGCCGGACGGCGACGCCTAGAGAGGGACGAGCTTGGAGTACAGAAACCTCGGCAAGACGGGCATGCAGGTCTCGGAGATAAGCCTCGGGACCTGGGCCTTCGGGAGCGAGTGGGGCGTCGTGAGCGACGAGGACTCCTACGCGGCGCTGAACAGGGCCATCGACCTCGGCGTCAACTTCCTCGACACGGCGGACGTCTACGGCGACGGTCGCAGCGAGAGGCTCATCGGGAGGCTCCTCAAGGAACGGCCGGACGAGGAGATCTTCGTCGCTACCAAGGCCGGCCGCCGCCTCGACCCCCACATCGCCGAAGGCTACAACCACGAGAACCTCTCTCGCTTCGTGGAGCGGAGCCTCGAGAACCTGGGCGTGGAAGCCCTCGACCTCCTCCAGCTCCACTGCCCGCCCACGGAGACCTACCGCCGGGACGAGACCTTCGAGGCGCTGGACCGCCTGCAGGCGGCGGGGAAGATAAAGAACTACGGGGTCAGCGTCGAGAAGGTCGAGGAGGCGCGCATGTCCCTCTCGTACCCCGGCGTGAAGACCGTCCAGATCATCTTCAACATCTTCCGCCAGAAACCGGCCGAGGAGTTCTTCCCGCTCGCAGAGAAACGCAACATCGGCATCCTCGCCCGCGTCCCGCTCGCGAGCGGCCTCCTCTCGGGCAAGATGACCGCAGAGCGCGAGTTCTCCCCCGACGACCACCGCAACTTCAACCGCGAGGGTCGGGCTTTCGATAGGGGCGAAACCTTCGCGGGGGTGACCTTCGAGACGGGCCTCGGGGCGGCCGAGGAGCTCAAAGAGCTGGTCCCCGAGGGCTACACGCTCGCCCAGCTCGCCCTGCGCTGGATCCTGATGCACCCGGCGGTCTCGTGCGCCATCCCGGGCGCGAAGCGCCCCGAGCAGGTAGAGGACAACCTCGCCGCCGCCGAGATGCCCGCCCTCTCCGAGGAGACGATGCGGCGGATACGCGGGATCTACGATCGCGGCGTCCGGCCCGAGGTCCACCATCTATGGTAGCCAGAGGGGAGGGGCCGAAACCGCGCGTCCTGTTGACGGGAGCTACCGGCTACATCGCGGGCCAGCTCCTGTCGGCGTTCAGAGAGCGCTACGACCTCGCGCTGCTCGACGTTCGAGAAGAGGACGGCTCCGGGAGCAGGATCGAAGGGGTCGAGGTGCTCGACCTGTTGGATGGAGATCCAACCTCCCTGGAGCGCCTGTTCTCGGACGCCGACGTGGTGGTCCATACCGGCCACCGGAAGCCGGACGGTGAGGATCCGCGATCGCAGTACGAGGCCGAGCGTCGCAACGTGGACATGATGCAGCGCGTCTACCAGCTCGCGCTCGAGTGTGGCGTGCGCCGCGTGGTCGCGGCGAGCACGAACCAGGCGGCGAAGTGGTACGAACGTCCTTACTTCGCCGGTCTGAAAGACCGCGTGAGCCCCGAAGACTACCCGCGCCCGGACAGCTTCTACGGCTGGGCGAAGGCCGCCTACGAGCCGCTGGGCTTCCTGTACGCCTGCGGCAGCCTGGGCCGCAAGCTGGAGGTGATACAGCTCCGCATCGTCGTCCCGCGCGAGATCGACGCTGACGATTTCGTGGACAAACCCCCCGAGCGCTACGTCCGCGAGCTGGCGGGCTACATCAGCGAGCGGGACCTCCAGCAACTCTTCTGCAAGTCTGTCGAGACGCCCGACATAGAGGACGAGTACGGCGTGCCGTTCCACATCTTCTATGGGGTCTCGAACAACGCCCGCAAGTTCTGGAGCATCACCAACGCCAGGAGGGTGATCCACTACGAACCAGAGGACGACTCCGAGGTCCGTTTCGCTCCGGACATAGCCCGGCTTCTGCACCGGAGGAGGTCCAGTTGACCGGAGACATCCCGCGGCCCGAATACCCGCGTCCGCAGTTCCGCCGGCGCGATTGGACCAACCTCAACGGCGAGTGGCACTTCGCCTTCGACGACGAAAATACGGGGCTTGCCCAAGGCTGGCACCGCGCCTCGCCGCAGGACCTGGCCTCCGAGGGCTCCCCGTTCGATCTGCGCATTACCGTGCCTTTCTGCTTCCAGGCCGGCCTCTCGGGCCTCGGGGAGACGGCCTTCCACGACGTCGTCTGGTACGCCCGCGAGTTCGGGTCGTCCCTCGAGGACCCTGACGAACAGCGCCTGCTGCTGCACTTCGGCGCCGTGGACTATAGCGCAGACGTCTGGGTGAACGGAACGCACACCGCGCACCACGAGGGAGGTCATACGCCTTTCACCGCAGATATCACGCCTGCCTTGCAGCAGCGCAACGTGGTCGTGGTCCGTGTAGAGGACCCGTCGCGCGACGTGACCATCCCGAGGGGCAAACAGTACTGGAAGCAGGAGTCCGAGGGGATCTTCTACACCCGGACGACCGGGATCTGGCAGACCGTCTGGCTTGAGCCCGTGGGACGCCGGCGCATCGGCGCTCTGCGCATGATCCCCGACGTTGACGCCGCCGCTCTGGACGTCGAGGTCGCCATCGAAGGGTTCGAGCCCGACCTGACCCTGCGGCTTACCGTCGAGCTCGACGGAGAGAATATTCTCGACGACGGGGTGGGAGCGCATTCGGCCGTAGTGGAGCGCCGCCTGCCTCTTACGCGGCGCGGCGAAGCACCCGACACGCCGCACCTCTCCGAGTGGCCCCGTCCGGCCCTCTGGAGCCCGGAGGAGCCGAACCTCTACGACCTTCGCGCAGAGCTCGTCGACGCCGGGGGAAGCGTCTTGGATGTCGTCGAGACTTATTTCGGGATGCGCAAGGTCGAGGCTCGTGACGGCAAGGTCTTCCTGAACGACCGTCCGTACTACCAGCGGCTCATCCTCGACCAGGGCTACTTCCCGGGCGGTCTCCTCACCGCCCCGACCGACGAGGACCTGCGCAGAGACATCGAGCTCTCCAAGGAGATGGGCTACAACGGGGCGCGCAAGCACCAGAAGATAGAAGACCCGCGCTGGCTCTTCTGGGCCGACTCTTTAGGCTTCCTGGTCTGGGGCGAGATGGCGAACGCCTACCAGTATTCCCCCAACTACGTCCGGCGCATCACGAGCGAGTGGCAGGAGGCCATCAGGCGAGACCACAACCACCCCTCCATCGTGGCCTGGGTGCCGATGAACGAGAGCTGGGGCGTTCCCGAGCTCGCCACCGACCCCTCCCAAGTGGAGCATCTGCTGGCCCTCTACCACCTCACCCGCTCCCTCGACCGCTCCCGGCTCGTCGTCTCCAACGACGGCTGGGAGCACGCCCTGACCGACCTCTGCACCATCCACGACTACGGGGGGCCCGACGTCCTCTCGCGCCGCTACGCCACCCCCGAGTCGAGCGTCACCGTGCGGCCGCACAACAGGCCGGTCTACGCCCCCGGACACGGCTACCGCGGGGAACCCATCCTGATCTCCGAGTTCGGCGGGATCGCTTTTAGCGGCGAGAAGGGGGGATGGGGCTACAGCACCGTCGCCGACGCAGAGGAGTTCCTCGAGCGTTATGAGGCCATGATCTCCGCTCTGCTCGAGAGCGAGACCGTCCAGGGCTTCTGCTACACCCAGCTCACCGACATCGAGCAGGAGGTCAACGGCCTCCTGACCTACCACCGCAAGCCCAAGGCAGAACCCGCCCGCATACGCGAGATCACCGCCAGAGAACGACCCGGTCCAATCGTTTAAGCCAACCAAAACAACACGTGAAGTGTTGGTTATGGTTGACTTGTGTTGGTTACGTTTGTTAGGGTTGGGGCCATCACCGTTGGGGAACAAAGGCGAGTGGGGCCAAGAGAACAGGAGAGGGATATGGTGGAGAGGCTACCGTCCGTCCGCAGGCTGACGCGGCAGGAGTTCCTGCTTCTCGGGGTTGGGGCTGGTGCCGGGCTGGCGCTTGCCGGCTGTGGTGGGGGGCCGCAGAACAACCCGGCGGTGCAGGGCGGCGGCGCTGGCGGTGGCGGCAAGTCCTACGACGGGCCCAACGTGGACCTGGCGTTCTGGAACGGGTTCACCGGCGGCGACGGGCCGTACATGCGGCAGCTGGTAGAACAGTTCAGTAGCGAGCACGACAACATCAACGTCAAGATGAACACCGTGGAGTGGGTGGACTACTATCAGCAGGTCCCGGCGGCGGTCAGGAGCGGCCAGGGTCCGGACGTGGGGATCATGCACAGCGACCAGCTCGGCACCAACGCGGCGCGGGGCGTGATCATCCCACTCGACGACGTGTCTCAGGCGCTCGGGCTCAAGGAGGGCGACTTCGCCCCCCTGGTGTGGCGGGCCGGCATCTACAATAACCAGCGGTTCGGCATCCCGCTGGACATGCACCCGTTCGGGCTCTACTACAACAAGGCCCTCATGGAAGAGGCGGGATTGGACCCCAACAGCCCTCCCCAGACCAGGGAGGACTACGAGGCCGCCCTCGAGGAGTTCAAGAGGAGCGGTATACAGGGCTCGTGGGTTTCGCCCTTCCTGTTTACGGGGACGCTGCAGTGGGAGTGTCTGCTCTGGCAGTTCGGCGGCGACCTCTACAACGAGGACGTCACGCAGGCGACCTTCAACTCCGACGCTGGCGTCGAGGCGCTCACCTGGATGGTCGACCTCGTCAAGAACGGGCACAGCCCCAAGGACGTGGCCCAGGACGCCGAGTACGTCGCCTTCCAGAACAGCAAGAACGCCCTCATGTGGAATGGCATCTGGAACATCAACGTCTTCAAGGAGCTCGAGGACCTCGACTGGGGCGTGGCCCCGGTGCCCCAGATAGGCTCCGAGAAGGCCGTGTGGTCCGGGTCGCACAACTTCGTCATCATGAACAAGCAGCCCCTGGACAATAACAAGGTCCAGGCGTCGAAGGTCTTTATCAACTGGATCAGCCAGAAGTCCATCGAGTGGGCCAAGGCCGGGCAGATCCCGGCGCGCAACAGCGTGCGCGAGAGCCAGGAGTTCCAGAGCCTCGAGGAGCAGTCCACGCTCGCCCAGCAGGTAGATTACGTGCACTTCGTCCCGCCGGTGCCCGGCATCGCGGACGTGCAGACCACCACCTTCGAGCAGGCGGTCAACGAGGCGGTGCTGCTGAATAAGGAGCCCAAGGCGGCCCTCGACGACGCGGCTAGCCGGGCCAACCAGCTGCTGGAGGAGAACCGACAGAAGTACCAGGCGTAGGGCGGCGGGCTCATGACTACGGGACAGATCGGTCAGGCGGGGACCGCGCCCCCGCCACCCGCGGAGAAGGCGGCGCGCAGGAGCGACAGCGGCGACTTTATCGGGTCCAACCCCCTCACGCCGTACGTCTTCATGGCGCCGTACTTGGTGCTGTTCGTTATCTTCGTCCTCGCCCCGGTGGTTTACGGATTCTGGATCAGCCTCCACAACTACGACTACCTCTTGCCGGGGAAGCCCTGGGTGGGTCTGCAGAACTACGTAGACCTCTTCACCCCGGGCTCAACCACTAGCGGGCCCTTCTGGAACAGCATGGAGGCCACGGGGATCTTTACGCTCCTCAGCGTCCCGCTGCTGGTGGTCATCCCCCTGCTGCTGGCCCTCATTCTCAACCAGGGGTTCCGCGGGCGGACCTTCTTCAGGGCCGCCTATTTCGCGCCGTACGTGCTGGGGGTGGCAGTCGTGGGCGTCCTCTGGCGCTTCTTGCTCGACCCCAACGTGGGGGCCGTAAACTTCTACCTCGGGCAACTCGGGTTGCGCGACGACATACCGTGGACCACCGCGAAGCCGTGGGTCTGGGCCGCCCTGGTGGGCCCGACCCTCTGGTGGACGCTGGGGTTCAACACGGTGATCTACCTGGCAGGGCTCCAGGACATACCGCGCGATCTCTACGACGCCGCGGCGGTGGACGGTGCGAACCGCTGGCAGAGGTTCCTCAACGTCACCCTGCCGGGCTTGCGGCCGGTGCTCTTGTTCGTCGTCGTGGTGACGGTTCTGCTCTCTGCCAACGTCTTCGGCCAGCCCTTGCTTATTACGCAGGGGGCCCCGGGCGAGGAGACGACGTCGGCGATCATGTACATCGCCGAGACGGGCCTGCGACAGTTCACCATGGGGAGCGCGGCGGCGATGAGCTACGTGCTCGCCCTCTTCTTGATGCTGGTCAGCATCGCGAACTTCGCGTTCTTCCGGCAGAGGGAGGAGTGAGATGGCCCAGGCGACCGCCCCGGTTGACGTAAAGCCCGCAGGAAGCAGCCCGAGGCAGCGTGTAAAGCTGATCCTCTCTTACCTCGCCCTGATACTGCTGACGTTGGTGTTCGCAGCCCCGCTACTGTGGATGCTTTCGACCTCCTTCAAGACCAACCCCGAAGCCATCCGGTGGCCCCTGACCTGGATACCGCGCGAGTTCACGCTCCAGGGCTACTCGGAGATCTTCAACACCACCTCCCAGACGCCGGTCCTCAGGTGGCTGATCAACAGCCTGATCTCGGCGTTCGCGCACACGGCGCTCGTGCTCGCCACGGCGGCGCCGGCTGCCTACGCCCTCGCCAGGATGCATTTCCGCGGCAAGCGGATCATGTTCGCCATCATCATCTCCACGCTCTTTATCCCGCACATCATCCTCATCATCCCGAACTACCTGATCGTTGACATGTTCGGGTGGCTGGACACGTTGCTGGCCGTGATCGTGCCGTCAGTCCCCACGGCGCTCTACCTCTTCCTCTTGCGGCAATTCTTCGTGTCGCTGCCGCGGGAGCTCGAGGAGGCGGCGCTCCTTGATGGGGCCAACAGGTACCAGATCTTCCTGCGCATCATCCTGCCGCTCTCCAAAGCCCCGCTCGCGACCGTGGCGGTGTTGAGCTTCTTGCAGAACTGGAACGACCTGCTCTGGCCGGTCTACGTGCTCTTCAGCCCGCAGAACCTCACCCTGCAGCCGGGGCTCGGCAGGCTCCAGGGCGCCTACGAGACGGAGTACCCGATCATCATGGCCGGCGGCGTGCTGGCGAGCATCCCCGTCCTGATCGTCTTTATCTTCGCCCAGAGGTACATCATCGAGGGCATCTCCCGCAGCGGCGTGAAAGGGTGAGTTGATGGCACGGGCGACGACCCCGCTGCGCATCCTCGGTCTGGTAGTACTCGCGCTGGTGCTGCTCTCCTCCTCCGCGGGCCACGCTCAGGAGACGGCCGGCACCTACACGAACCCGGTGTCGAAGACCTTCGCCGACACCTTCGCCGACCCCGCGGTCATAAAGGGCAAGGACGGCTACTGGTACGCCTACGGGACTACCGACCCCCTGCGCGAGGGCGAGAGGACGTATCACACCATCCCGATCTCCCGGTCGAAGGACCTCGTCGACTGGACGTACGTGGGCGACGCCTTCAACGCCTTCAACCGCCCCTCCTGGGCGGCCCCGGACGGGAACCTCTGGGCGCCGGACATCAGGTACATAGACGGCAGGTACTACATGTACTACGTCGTCACCCAGACGACCGTAACCGACGAGCCGAACGACAACGCCATCGGGGTCGCCACCGCTTCGACCCCCGCGGGCCCGTGGACCGACTCGGGCGACCCCGTGGTGGAACCGCGGCGGGGCTCCGGCAACCCCGGCGACTTCAAGTGGACGTTCGACCCGAGCCAGTTCACCGACTCGGACGGCAAGCGCTACCTCTACTACGGCTCCTACTACGGCGGCATCTTTGTCACGGAGCTCTCGGAGGACGGTACCGAGACGGTTGGGGAGCCGACGATGGTGGCCCTGGACAACCGCTACGAGGGCGCCTACGTCGTAAAGCACGACGGCTACTACTACCTCTTCGCCTCCTCGGCCAACTGCTGCGCGGGTCCCACTACCGGCTACAGCGTCTACGTCGGCCGCTCGGAGAGCCCGAGGGGGCCATTCGTAGATCGCGAGGGCGTCTCGATGACAGAGTCGCGCGTCGGCGGCACCATCGTGGTCACGCCCAACGGCAACAAGTGGGTTGGGACGGGCCACAACGCCATCGTCACAGACCTCTCCGGCGAGGACTACTTCGTCTACCACGCCATAGACAGGGCCGACCCCTACCTCGACGAGCCCTACGGGATAAACGAACGGCCGATGCTCCTCGACCGGCTGGACTGGATAGACGGCTGGCCGACCGTCCGCGGCGGGGAGTGGGCCTCCGAGTCTCCCCAGCCGGCACCCGTCACCACCCCCCTTGCGGGCGACTCGTTCAACTCCGGCACAACCCTCGGGTCGCGGTGGAAGCAGAACGGCGGCAGATGGACGCTCTCGCGAGGCGGCGACGCCGGAGGGTACGCGCGCCAGGCGTCGCCTGACCGCGGCAAGAGGTTCCTTCTGCACCGCACCCAGCCGCCAGCCGACGCGCGCGTCGAGGGGGACCTGCGGCTCTCCGGTGGGCAGGCCGCCGGCGTGGTCGTCCGATACAAGAACCCAGACAACCACGCGGTAGCCTGGTTGGACAGGGCGGCGAACGCCCTCGTGACCGAGGCGGTGGTGGACGGCCGGGCAGCCCGACGCAGCGCGCCGCTCCCGGTTGGGTTCGCGTTCGACGAGTGGCACAACGTCGCCGTCGAGGTGCGCGGCTCGCGAATGACCGCCGAGGTCACCGACGCCAGGCTGCACGACCCCTACGCGGTTTCGGAGCTTACCCTCCCGGCAAGACTCTCCTCTGGCGCCGCCGGCTTCGCCTCCCGCGACGGGAGCGCCGAGGCCGACAACTTCAGCGCCACCGCGCTCTACGTCCCCAGCACCCGGACCGCGCCCGCCCCCCGAGTCGGGGCCCCCGTCTACAGCGACGAGTTCGACCACCCGGGGCTAGACTCCGGCTGGTCGTGGGTCCGCGAGGATCCGGACACGCGGGAGGAGGGGGGCGTCTTGAGCTGGCCGACCCAGGCGGCGGATCTCGTGGGCACGGGCAACAACGCCGGGGTGCTCCTGCGTGACGCCCCCCAGAGCGATTACGTGGTCGAGACGAAGCTGACCATAGACCTCGGCACAGACACGGTGCGCAACTTCCAGCAGGGTGGCCTGGTCGCCTACGTGAACGACGACCACTTCCTGAGGCTCAGCCACGTCGCCATCTGGAACACGCGCCAGACCGAGTTCGGCAAGGAGATGCCGTTTGCTGGTCGCCTGTCGTTCGGAGGCATGCTGGTAGGGCCGCCGGACGAGACCACCTGGCTCAGGCTCGCCCACCGGGTAGATCCCCAGAACGGCGAGCACGAGTTTCGCGCTGCGACCAGGCGGGAGGGGGAGCCTTGGATCTGGGGCGGCGTCTGGACGCTGCCAGCGAACACGGACCCTCGCATCGGCCTGATCTCGCACGGCGGCGATCAGCCCCCGGCGACTTCAGAGTTCGACTACTTTAGGGTGTACGGCCAGTAGCCTGCAGGTGATCCCGAGGAGGATGCCGTTGGACCGTTCCGGGGACAAACGCGCAGACACGAGCGCCGCCGGGCCTGGGGGAACCGCTCGGGAGCCGGAGATGGTGAAGGAGCGCGAGACGAAGGAGGACGGCCGCTACATCATCTTCTACTCTTTCGGCGACGGAGAAGAGCAGGAGGACGGTTGAACCAGCTGCGCTGGGACCCGACGCTCGCTGAGTGGGTGGCCTACGCCACCCACCGCCAGGACCGCACCTTTCTCCCGCCGGCCGAGTACTGCCCGCTCGACCCGACGAAGCCGGGCGGCTTCCCGACCGAGGTGCCCCGCCCCTCGTACGACATCGTGGTCTTCGAGAACAGGTTCCCTTCCTTGACGCCGGATGCCCCCGAGCCGGAGGAAAGGGGAACCCGGCTCACGCCCACGGCGCCGGGGCATGGGATCTGCGAGGTCGTCCTCTACTCCGACGACCACTACGCCACGCTGGCGGGGATGAGCGAGCGGCGCATCCGCAACCTGATCGAGGTGTGGGCCGACCGCTACACGGAGCTCGGCGCAATAGATTTCGTCGACTACGTCTTTATCTTCGAGAACAAGGGCGAGGCGATCGGGGTGACGCTCCACCACCCGCACGGCCAGATCTACGCCTACCCCTTCGTCCCCCCGCGCCCCGCCAAAGAGCTCGGAGCGGCGCGTGAGTACCGTTCCCGCAACGACGGCCACTGCTTGCACTGCGACCTCCTCGCCGGGGAGCTCGAGGACGGACGGCGCCTCGTCGCGAAGGGCGAGCACTTCGCGGCGTTCGTCCCGTTCTACGCCCACTTCCCCTACGAGGCGCACGTCTACGCGAGGCGCTGCGCGTCCTCCATAGCGAGCCTGAGCCCGGAGGAGAGATGGGACCTCGCGCGCGTGCTGAAGGGGCTGCTCGTGGGCTACGACCGGCTCTTCGGCTTCTCGCTGCCGTACATGATGGTCATGCACCAGGCCCCGACGGATGGCGGGGACTACGAGGGCGTAGCGCACTTCCACGTCGAGTTCTACCCGCCGAACCGCACCGCGGACAAGCTCAAGTACCTGGCCGGCAGCGAGACCGGCGCCGGGGCCTACATCGTGGACGCGCTGCCCGAGGAGACCGCACGCTCCCTCAGGGAGGCCGTCGAGGACGCCCCGTCGTGAAGCTCCTGGTGACCGGCGGGGCCGGCTACATCGGGAGCGTCGTCGCCCATCAGCTCGTCGAGGCGGGCCACGAGACGGTAGTCCTGGACAACCTCACGAAGGGGCACGAGGAGGCGATCCCGGAGGGAGTCAGGTTCGTCGCGGGCGACCTGCTGGACCAGGAGGGTACGCGCGGCGCCCTCTCCGAAGGCTTCGACGGGGTCCTGCACTTCGCGGCGCTCTCGCTCGTCGGCGAATCCGTCGAGGAGCCGGAGCGCTACTACCGCAACAACGTCTGCGGCACCCTGAACCTGCTGGAGGCGATGGGCGAGGCGGGCGTGCCCCGGCTCGTCTTCTCCTCGACCGCCGCCGTCTACGGCGAGCCCGAGGAGGTGCCCATACCCGAGACCTCGCCCGCGCTCCCGACCAACCCCTACGGCGCTTCGAAGCTCGCGGTGGACCGCATGATCAGGGCCGTCGCCGGGGCGCGGGGCCTGATGGCGACCAGCCTGCGCTACTTCAACGTCGCGGGGGCGAGCGGGCGCTTCGGCGAGGACCACCATCCGGAGACCCACCTCATACCGCTCGTCCTCCAGGCGGCCGCCGGCACGCGCGATGCGGTCCGGATCTTCGGCACCGACTATCCCACCCGCGACGGGACGCCGGTGCGCGACTACATCCACGTCGAGGACCTCGGGCGCGCCCACCTGCTGGCGCTTGAGGCGGCAGAGCCGGGCGAGCACCGCGTCTACAACCTCGGCAACGGCGCAGGCTTCTCGGTCCGCGAGGTCGTCGAGGCCGCGCGCTCGGTCACGGGGCGTCCCATAGACGCCGTCGAAGCGCCGCGGCGCGCAGGAGACCCGGCGGTGCTCGTCGCCTCGAGCGATCGCGCCAGGGCCGAGCTCGGCTGGAAGCCCGAGAAGCCCGAGCTCGAAGCCATGATCTCCGACGCCTGGGACTGGATGCGCGCCCATCCCAAAGGGTACGAGTGAGGCCTCGCTTGCGCGAGATCGAGAGAGAGGCAGACCAGGCGTACAGAACGAGGTTCGGCGAGGAGCCGGAGCTGGTAGCGAGCGCCCCCGGGCGTATCAACCTCATCGGCGAGCACACGGACTACAACG